>CAYPUM010000087.1:0-10544 GCA_964413545.1 uncultured Roseibacillus sp.
GCGGTGGCGATCGCCATGTTCCTGGCGCTGGCGGAAGGGACGAGCCTCTTCAACCTCTTCCAGAGCATCATCGGCTTCCTGGCTCCGCCGGTGGCGGCGGTCTTCCTGCTGGGGTTGTTCTGGGAGCGCGCGACCTCGAAGGCGGCCATCACGACCCTGGTGGCCGGGTTCACCGGCTGCGTCACCATCGGCACCCTGAACATTCTCGGGATCGGGTCCTGGCCCCACTTCCTGATGCTTTCGGGGTGCCTGTTCGCGGCCAACTGTGCCTTGATGGTGGTGGTCTCGCTGGCGACCCGCAAGGACGACTGGGAGGAACGGTTCCCGCCGCTCCGGGAGGCCTGCCGGGATGGCGGGGTGCCCGGAACGCCGTCCTGGGCCCCGTGGGCGGTCCTGCTGGCCATCATGACCGGATTGTATGTCTTGTTCAACTGACAGTTTTCTGTTAACGCCCGCGGGATTTGGCGGATTGATCAGCGGGCGAGTCGGCACGGCCGCGGCCTGCGGCGGCTGACGGGGGATCGGGAATTCCAGGATCGCCGAGAATCGGGAGACTATCATGAGCAAGTGGTTTTTCAGGATCGGGTTGTGCATCTGTGCCGGGATGTGCGGGTTCACGGCGCGCGTGCATGCGGAGGCGCCGCCGAACGTCGTGATCATCTTCACCGACGACCAGGGCTACCAGGACGTGGGCTGCTTCGGCTCGCCGAAGATCCGGACGCCCAACCTCGACCGGATGGCGGAGAATGGCACGCGGTTCACGAGCTTTTATTCGGCGTGTTCGGTGTGTTCGCCCTCGCGGGCGGCGCTGCTGACGGGCTGCTATCCGCAGCGCACGGGGATCACCAGGGTGCTGTTTCCGAACGCGAAGGAGGGCCTGAACGAGGAAACCATCACGATCGCCCGGCTGCTGAAGGGGAAGGGGTACGCCACGGCGTGCGTCGGGAAGTGGCACCTCGGGCACAAGCCGGGGAATCTTCCGACCGACCGGGGCTTTGATTCCTACTTCGGCATCCCCTACAGCAACGACATGTCGCTCGACCGGGAGGCGAAGCTGGCCGATGACATCGTCCTGCGGGAGGGAGTGACGCTGGAGACCATCCGCAAGGGGAATCTGCCCCGGAACAAGGTTCCGCTGATGCGGGGACGGGAGGTCATCGAGTACCCCGCGGACCAGAGCCTGCTCACCCGGCGCTACACCGAGGAGGCGATCGAGTTCATCCGCCGCAACCGGGAGAAGCCGTTCTTGCTCTATCTTCCCCACACCATGCCGCACATCCCGCTGTTTGCCTCGGAGGAGTTCAAGGGCAGGAGCGCGCGCGGCCGGTATGGCGACACGATCGAGGAGATCGACTGGAGCACGGGGGAGATCCTCGGGACGCTCGGGGAACTCGGCCTGGCCGACCGGACCCTGGTCGTCTACACCTCGGACAACGGGCCGTGGAACATCGGCGAGAGGGGGGGATGCGCCCTGCCGCTGCGGGGCTGGAAGGGCCAGACCTACGAGGGCGGAATGCGCGTTCCCTGCCTGATGCAGTGGCCCGGGACGATCCCGGCCGGGCGCGTCACCGACGAGATGATGGCCACCATCGACCTGTTTCCCACGATCGCCCGGATGGCCGGGGCTGCGGTCGGCGACCAACCGGTGGACGGCCACGACATGCTGGACTTCCTCATGGGCAAGGCCGCGAGCCCGCGCACGGAATTCTGCTACATCAAGTCCCAGGGCGGGCGCTTCGAGGCGATCCGCTCGGGCAAGTGGAAGCTGCGCATGGCCGGCAAGGAAACCGAGCTGTTCGACCTCGAAGCGGACCTCCGGGAGAGCCGCAACCTCGCCGGAGAGCACCCGGGGGTGGTGAAGCGGCTCGCGGAACGGATGGCGGAGTGGGAGGACCGGACGCGCGGGGGCCGTTGAATTCCCTTGTGCGGCTCGGGGCGACGTCCGACCCTGCAGGAGCTGATTCAACGCCGGACCCATCATGTGCGACACCGAAACGAGATCGAATCGAAGGAGGAATCCGGCCATGGTGGTGGCACCCGGCTTGGTCGCGGGATTGGGGCTGTGGGTGGCCATGACGGCATTTTGCGCGGCCGGGGAGGCCCCGGCCTGCGGCCGGGAGGAGATGCTCAACGACTGGATGCAGCAGGACGCGGGCGGCAACGTGGCGAGGTGCTTCACCAGCGGACACAACGCCGGGCTCGAGCAGAAGATGGTGGAAAAGGTCCTGGCGGAGCAGTCCGGTCCGGAACTGCAGGCACGGCTCGAGGAGTTGGTCGAGGCCAGGGCGCCGGGGCGGGATCCACGCTGGAAGGAACTCTACATCCGCGCCTCCGAGGCGCGGCGGGCCGCGCGCCTCGCGAGCCTGCTGGAACAGACCCGCGAGATCGTCTTCACCAAGCACTACAACCTTGGCGGCTCGCACTACGCCTATACCGAGGGGCTGTCGGATGCGCAGATGGAGCGGCATTTCGTTCCGGGCTCGGCCCTGTGCCTGCTGAAGATGGACGGGATCCACGGGGTGGTGGAGACGTTGATCGATGACCCGGACGGCGTGATCCGGGACCCGGACGTTTCCCATGACGGGAAACGGGTCCTGTTCGCCTGGAAGAAGAGTGACCGCGAGGACGATTACCACCTCCACGAGATGGACCTCGCGACGCGCAAGATCCGGCAGTTGACCTTCGGCCTGGGGTTCGCGGACTACGAGGGGGTGTATCTGCCCAACGGGGACATCATGTTCAGCTCGACGCGCTGCGTGCAGACCGTCGACTGCTGGTTCACCGAGGTCAGCAACCTCTACACCTGCGACCGGGACGGGAAGTACATGCGGCGCCTCGGCTTCGACCAGGTCCACACCAACTACCCGCAGGTGCTGGACGACGGGCGGGTGATCTACACGCGCTGGGACTACAACGACCGCGGGCAGATCTTTCCGCAGCCCCTGTTCGTGATGAACATGGACGGCACCGGCCAGACCGAATACTACGGCAACAACTCGTGGTGGCCGGCCACCGTGGCGCACGCCCGCGGGATCCCGGGCACCGGGAAGGTGCTTGCCATCGCGACCGGCCACCACAGCCCCCAGTTCGGGGCGCTGATCGTCATCGACGTGACGCAGGGACGGCAGGAGGCCACGGGCGCCACCCTGGTGGCCCCGCGCGTCGAGAACAAGAAGGACCGCCGCTACAACCGGATCGACAGCTACCTCGGCTTCGACGGGCACTACTCGCATCCCTACCCGCTGAACGAGCGGGAGTATGTCGCCTCCTTCAGCGCGCGCGCGGAGACCAGGCGCGGCACGAAGAACGGCTTCGCCCTCTACTACGTGCGGGAGGATGCGGCCCGCGAGCTGCTGGCGGCGGACCCGGAGATCTCCTGCAACCAGCCGGTCCTGCGGATGGCGCGCAAGGTGCCGGCGGTGTCGGCCTCGACCGTCGACTACCGGAAGGAGACGGGCCTGTATTACGTGCAGGACATCCACGAGGGGCCCGGCCTCGAGGGCGTCCCGCGGGGCACGATCAGGAAGCTGCGCGTGGTGGCGCTGGAGTACCGCGCCGCGGGGATGTGGGAGATCCACAACCGGAGTTTCGGCCCGGCGGGCAAGTCGATGGTGAGCACGCCGGTCTCGGGGCCCAACGGCACGTGGGACGTGAAGCGGGTGGTGGGCGAGGCCGAGGTGCATCCGGACGGGTCGGCGTTCTTCGAGGCCCCGGCGCGGACCCCACTCTATTTCCAGGCGGTCGACGAGAACGGACACGTCGCCCAGACGATGCGATCGTGGTCGACGCTCATGCCGGGTGAGGTCGCCTCGTGCGTCGGCTGCCACGAGGACAAGAGCACGGCCCCGCCGCCCCTCGGCGGGAGCATGACCCTGGCCGGCAAGGCGGGCCCGCAGAAGCTGCGGTCGTTCCACGGCCCGCCCCGCGGGTTCAGCTTCCCCAAGGAGATCCAGCCGATCCTCGACCGGCACTGCATCGAGTGTCACGACGACCGGTCGATGATCCCGAAGATGCGCGGTCCCGCGGAACCGGGGAAGGCGGATGCCGGAACGGGAGGCAGGAAGGCCTTCAGCCTGCGCGGCGAAACGGCCGGCGGAGGCGGCGGCCGGAAGTGGAGCGCCGCCTACCTCGCGCTGACCCGGCACGGCACGCCGAACCGGATCGTCAACTGGCTGAACTCGCAGTCGATTCCGCCCATGCTCCCGCCCTATCATGCCGGCTCGGCCAAGAGCGATCTGATGACGATGCTCGAGGACGGCCACGGGGACGTGAAGCTCAGCCGGGAGGAACTGGACAAGATCGCCTGCTGGATCGACCTGCTGGTGCCGTATTGCGGGGACTATACGGAGGCCCACGCCTGGCCGGACAAGTACGTCGACCAATACGCGCACTTCCTCGAGAAGCGGCGCCGCATGGAGGACCTGGAACGCGACAACCTCGAGGCCCTCATCATGGAGAGGACCGGCCAACCGTTCAGCTTCGACCGGCGTCAGGAAATGGCGAACCAGCCCGAAGGGCGGCGGGCGGAAGCGGAGGAGGGCGTGCAACCATGAGATCGATGTCTCGCCTGGTGATGGTCGGGGCCGCCGGTTGGTGCGCCTTGGCTCCGGGTGCCGCGCAGCCGGGAGAGTCGGCAGGGTTGGCGGCCGGGGCCGGCGACCAGAACGCAGGGCGCCCCCACATTGTCTACATCCTCGCCGACGACATGGGATACGGCGATGTGCAGCGGCAGAACCCCGAGTCGAGGATCCCGACGCCGAATCTCGATCGGCTCGCCGGGGAGGGCCGGCGCTTCACCGACGCGCACACGACCAGTTCCGTCTGCACGCCGACGCGCTACAGCATCCTGACCGGCCGGTACAACTGGCGGAGCCGGTTGAAGTCGGGCGTGTTGTATCCCCCTTCCAAGCCGCTGGTTGAAGGCGGCCGGATGACGGTGCCCTCGCTGCTGAAGCAGCACGGGTACCACACCGCGGTGGTGGGAAAATGGCACCTGGGCTTGGGTTGGCAGATGAAGGGCGGCACGGTGGATTGGTCGAAGCCGCTGACTGCCGGCCCCAACACGCTGGGTTTCGATCACAGCTTCATCGTGCCGGGATCGCTGGACATGTCGCCCTACTGCTACGTGGTCGACCACCGCATCCCCGATCCGCCGACCCAGAAGGTCGCCGGGGACGTGTTCGGCCGGGGCGGGGTCCGCACGCCCGGACTGACGCCCGGGCAGGTCCTCGGCGACTTGACCCGGCACTCCGCCGAGGTGATTGAGAAGCACGCACGAAACCGCGCCGGTCAACCGCTGTTCCTCTACTTTCCGTTGACCGCGCCGCACACGCCCGTGGCCCCGTCCGAGGCCTTCCGGGGCAGGACGGACAGCGCCTACGGCGATTTCGTGGTCGAGGTGGACTGGGTCGTCGGCGAGGTGTGCCGGGCGTTGGAGGCGGCCGGAATGGCCGACAACACGCTGCTGATCTTCACCGCCGACAACGGGGCCTCGCCCCGGGCGGCAGCCTCGGCGATTCGCAGGGGGCACGCGCCCAACCGGCCGTTCCGTGGCGGCAAATCGACTATCTGGGAAGGCGGTCACCGCGTGCCGTTCATCGTCCGCTGGCCTGCTCAGATCAAGGCCGGCACGGTCTGCGACCAGACCGTTTCTACTGCCGACCTGATGGCGACCTGTGCCGAGTTGGCGGGCGCCGAACTGGCGGCCGATGCCGGCGAGGATTCCTTCAGCATGCTCCCGTTGCTGCGGCGGGAGGTGTCGGATCAGCCGATCCGGCCGTGCACGGTGCATCACTCGATCAACGGGACCTTTGCCATTCGCAAGGGGCCGTGGAAGTTGATTCCCGCGCGGGGCGGCGGCGGGTGGGACGAATCAGACTGGGGTCTGCCGAGGGTGCCGATCGACAAGACCGCACCCATGCAGTTGTACAACCTCGCCGCCGATCCCGGGGAAACGACAAACCTTCATGACAAGCACCCCGACGTCGCGGACGATCTCCTGAAGGAGCTGACGCGCGTGGTCAATCGGGGGCGGTCGACCCTCGGCAAGCCGCAACGGAACGACGGCGGCGGATACTGGCCACGGCTCAACTGGATGAAGCGCCATGAGTACACGAACGCCGACATCGGCGGTGAGTGAGAGGTCCGTGACGAGACGACCCACGGCCCCCGCGCCGAGCCGGCCGGCGCGCCCCGTCGGGGACGCGCCGCGTCATGGATGGAATCATCGACAACTCAGCCGTCACCGCCACCCCGGCCGGGCAATTCCTTCCCGGCCGCGGGCGGAGATCGTAGCGGAGCTCGCCGGGGTTCCGGCTGGGGGCGGGTCGCGGGCGGGGGCGGGGAACGGGGTGGGCGCGGGGCACCCGCCAGCCACCGGCAGTCTGACGACTTCCGCCACGAGTGAAGCGGAAAACGATCCCCGCGGCCGCGGGCGGGAATTCGGAATGCCGCCGGGCGGCACGGAAGATCCCATGTGGGCCAAGGTCAAGGCTCTCGTGCGGTATCTCCGCGGGCAGGGGAAACTGCTCTGCAGCGCCTGTTATGTCATGGTGAAAAGACTCCCATGAAGAAGGAAAGGAGACCGGTAATGCGCGAAAACACATCGGGAAAGAGCGGACTGATTGTCGGAATGCTGCCGGCACTGGCAGCGGTGGCGATTGCGGCGGACCAAAACCGTGAGCCGCCCAACATAATTCTCTTCGTCAGCGACGACCACGGCTGGCGGGACTCGGGATGCTACGGCGACAAGGACGCGCGCACGCCGAACATCGACCGGCTGGCGTCGCAGGGCATGCGGTTCACGCACGCCTTCGCGGCCAGCCCGCTGTGTTCGCCGTCCCGGGCGACGATCAACACGGGGATCATGCCGCACCGCTGCGGCGCGCACAAGTTCGGCGCCCCGATCAGGCGCGACCTGCGCACCATGCCGCAGTATATGAAGGATCTGGGGTACCACACCGCGCACGCCGGCAAATTGCATGTTTATCCGCCCGACAAGTTTCCTTACGATGATACAGTCAACCGCTATGCCATACCGCGCGGAGACAAGTACGAGAGCAAGGCTCCCGGGTTCATCCGTGATTACGACGCGAAGGAGCCGCTCTTTCTGGTCGTGTGCACGCACCCGCCGCACACGCCGTGGAAGAAGAACCCAACCTACGACCCCGCGACGCTGCGCCTGCGGCCGAACCTGGTCGACACCCCGCAGACCCGCATCGACCGCGCCCGGTATTACACGGACGTCACGGCGATGGACACGATTGTCGGCGACGTGATGGATGCGGTCAGGGACAAGGACATGGACGACAACACGCTGTTCATCTATACCACCGACCAGGGCGCGCAATGGCCGTTCGGGAAGTGGTGTGTCTACGATGACGGCCTGCGGGTTCCGTTCATCGCGCGTTGGCCGGGGAAGGTCGAAGCGGGGTCGGTTTCGGACGCCATGCTGGGCCTCGTCGACCTGCTGCCCACGCTCATGGAAGCCGGCGGCGGAGGCCCGCCCGCGGATCTGGACGGGCGCAGCATTCTGCCGGTGTTGACCGGCGGGAAGAAGGCCCATCGCGAGGTCGTCTTCGGAACCCACACCGGCAGCGGCGGCCGTCCGGGCCGCGCGAACCGCAGCCCGGCCCGCACCATCCGGACATCGACCCACCGGTACATTCTGAACCTGGCGTCCGACACGCGGTTCGACACCCACATCAGCGCCGGCATCGACGGGACATCGTACTGGAAAACATGGGCCGGGAAAGCCAAAGCCGACCCCGGGGCCGCGGAGATTGTCGACAGATACCGGCACCGCCCCGCCGAGGAACTCTATGACCTCCGCAAGGATCCGTTCGAACTGACCAACGTGGCCGCGGACGCGGCCAACGCCGGGCTCCTGCAATCCCTGCGGAAGCAATTGGCGGCATGGTGCGAACAACAGGGAGACGGGCAGGGAGTGGAACGGTTGGGCGAGCTGGCCGGCGAGTGAACGGTGGAACCGCCGTCGCGCCATGACGGCCTGCTCCCACATGAGCAAATCCCGATGATGAAAAAGCGGGACGCTGATATCGCAATACGACGTGTATGACAATTACCTCAACCCCATGAGTACCATGAAGACCAACCTGTGCATGACATTGTTTCTCATCTTCGGCGCGGCGCCGATTGTGCCGGCCGCGGCGGCCGACCGCGCGGGGATCGAGAAGCCCAACTTTGTCGTCATTTTCATTGACGACATGGGATACGGCGACATCGGGCCGTTCGGATCGAAGGCCAACAAGACCCCGCACCTCGACCGGATGGCCGGGGAGGGGCTGAAGCTGACCTCCTTCTACGCGGCCGCGCCGGTCTGCACGCCGTCGCGGGCGGCGCTGATGACCGGCTGTTACCCGAAGCGCGTGGGGCTGGCGCGCGGCTCGTGGGGCATCGTCCTTTTCCCGAAGGACCCGCACGGGCTGAATCCGGAGGAAAGGACCATCGCCGAGGTCCTCAAGGACGCGGACTACGCCACCGGCTGCTTCGGCAAGTGGCACCTGGGCGACCAGCCGGAGTTTCTGCCGACCCGGCACGGTTTCGACATCTACTTCGGGATTCCATACTCGAATGACATGTGGCCCAGGATGGGAGGCGCGTCCCGCTGGAAGAACGGCGTCTGCCCCCTGCCGCTGATGCGCGGCGGGGAGGTGGTGGACATCGTCGAGGACATGGACGACCAGTCCCGGTTGTGCAAGCTGGTCACCGACGAAGCGGTCGGCTTTATCAGGATGAACAAAGACAAGCCGTTCTTCTGCTATATCCCACACGCCTTCATGCATGGCCCGCGAAGGGCCCGCCCGGAGTTCATGAAGAGGGCCGGGGGCAATGCAACACGCGCCCAGATCGAGGAGATCGACTGGTCCGTCGGCAGAATCCTGGAAACCATCCGGGAATCGGGGCTGGAGGAGAAGACGCTGGTGCTGTTCACCAGCGACAACGGCGCGGCCGGCGGCTCGTCCGGCCCGCTGCGCGGCCATAAGGGGCAAACCTGGGAGGGCGGCATGCGCGAGCCGGCCGTCGCATGGTGGCCCGGGACCGTCCCGGCCGGCGGCGCCTGCGACGAGATCGCCAGCACCATGGACCTGCTCCCGACCTTCGCCCGGTTGGCCGGCGCCGAGGTGCCCGACGACCGCGTGATCGACGGCAAGGACATCAGCGCCCTGCTGCGCGACCCGGACAACGCCGAATCCCCGCACGATGCCTTCTTCTACTTCCAGGCCGGCCGCCTCGCCGCCGTCCGCTCGGGCAAATGGAAGCTGCACGGCAACGGGCAACTGTACGACCTCGAGAACGACGTCGGCGAGCGCAACAACGTGGCGCGGCGGAACCCGCGAATCGTGGCGGAACTGAAGGAGAGAATGCAGGCGTTCGACGCGGAATTGACCAGGAACACCCGGCCCGTCGGCAAGGTCAAGAACCCGGATTACCTTGTGCAGGAAAAACGATGATGAGAAAGCGAGGCGCTGATATGATGAAACGACAAAACCACTTGATCGCAGTCGCCCTGGTGGCTGGTGTGTCTGCCGTTGGAGCCGGGGAGGCGCCCGCGGAACGGACATGGTCCGATACGGCCGACGGATTCGCCTCGGTCAATGCGCTGGGCCAGGACGGGACCACCGGCGGCGCCGGTGGGAAAACCGTTACGGTGACCACGCGCGCCGGACTCGAGGAATATGCCGCGAGGAAGGCGCCGTATATCATCCGCGTCAGGGGCGCCATCGCGATGAAGGCGAAGGGCAGGGGGGCGCGTGTTGACGTCGCCTCCGACAAGACCATCATCGGCGTGGGAACGGATGCCGAACTCGTCGGGGGAGGCCTGTATGTGGGGCGCGGGGCCAGAGGGATCCACTATCCCAGGGCTCACAACGTCATCATCCGCAATCTCTCCATACACCACAGCCGCAACGATGGCGTGACCATGGATAACGCCCACCACGTGTGGATCGACCACTGCCACTTTGCCAGCCACGCCGACGGCTGCATTGACAGCCGCAAGGGCACCACCTGTGTTACCATCTCATGGTGCAGTTTCCGCCACGGCGGCAAAACCATCGGTGTCGGGTGGGATAAGAATTTCACGCCCGGCGGTGACGGGAGGTTCAAAACCCAGATGACGATCCACCACAACCGGTTCCGCGACTGCCAATACCGGAACCCGCGTGTCGGCCAGGTGCACCGCGCGCACCTGTACAACAATTACCTCCGGAATATCAGCGTGCGGGGGAACTGGGCCTCCGACGGCACGCAGATGGTGATCGAGAACAGTTTCTTCGAGAACGTGAACATTCCGCACGACGCCCGGTCAGACGGCGGGCCCACCAGCTCGCCCGGCGCGATCGTCGCGCGCGGCAACGGTTACCGCAATGCGCGGGGACGGCGGGATTCGGGTGGTGAGGTCAACTTCGATCCGGCCGACTTCTACGAATACACGCTCGACAAGGCTGAGGATGTTCCGGCGATTCTCGCGCAATACGCCGGGCCGCAGGAGAATATCGGACGGTAGGGCGGATAAGGAGGGG
>CAYPUM010000088.1:0-10527 GCA_964413545.1 uncultured Roseibacillus sp.
CCGGGTGGTCTTTACCGGACGCGTCGGGGTCGAAGGCTCCCGAGGCCCAGGTCAGCGATCGACAGGGCAGGCTGCATTTTTTTTCGGCAGTTCCGCGAGGATTCGCGGGTAGCGGGTAAATGACCTGTCCCTTTATTTTTTGCGGGTAGCGGGTAAATGACCTGTCCCTTTATTTTTGTCCCTTTGTCTCCGGTCCCTTTGTCTCCGCCAGGTCGAGCGACTGGTCCGCGTTCCAAGCCGTGATGAGGGTGGGCCAGTTGCCGCGGATCTCTGCTGCGCTGAGTGGTTTCATGCCCACGTGGGGAGCGCATCCCGCCGTTCATGGCGACGGCGTTCGCCATCGCCGGTCGGTTTCCTCGAGCCGAAAGCGCACGCTGACGATGGAATTCTTCTCCCCTGGCTTGTGCTGGACGTAGGTGGTGGCGACGAAGGTGCCGTCCGGCAGGAGTTCGAGGCCGGAGTATCCGCAATCGCCCCGGCGTCCGTGGTGGTGGAGGAGCTTGAGGCGATACTGGCCCTCGCGTCCCGCCAGAATGTCGTCCCAAGTGCCGACCCAGGCGACGAAATGACCGCGGGTGGGGCTTTCGGCGGCCATGTCACGAAAGGTGATGACCAGCCGCCCGTCGTCGGCGTAGCGCGGCTGATGCCGGTCACCGGTCAGTGCGGCGGACAGTTCGCGCGGGGTCGACCAACTACGGCCTTCATCGTCGCTGACCATCATGAGGGAATTCAGACGGCGGGCATTCTCGCGCATCAGCATGAGCAGTCTCCTGCCCTCGGGTCCCCTGACCACCCCCGGTTCGCAGGGGCCGGCCTCCTTGACCCGGCAGACGACGCGGGTCTCGCCCCAGCTCAAGCCGCCGTCGGTCGAGGCGCTCTGGCGGACTTCGAGCAGTTTCGAGCTGCGCTTCCGGCCGGCCGGATAGGTGTGGTACCAGCAGAGGTAATTGCGTCCGCCTTCGACGGGGACGATGGTCGGCGGGGCGACCACGCTTTCCATGCCGTTGTTCTTCATGGGTGTCCAGCTGCGCCCGCCATCGGGCGAGTGGCTTTGCCAGGTGGCATTGGCCTTGCCGTCGTCGCCTCCCACGAAGCTGAAGAGCCGCCAGGTTCCATCCGGGCTCCGCAGGCGGTGCAGGAACGGGCAGTTGCCGAGTTTCTCCGACCCCGGCGGGGCGGGAAGGTAGTCCGGCGGCCAGGTGCGCCCGCCGTCCCGGCTGACCTTGTAGTAGAGCGGCGGACCGCCATGGTTCAGGCTGTAGGCACAGAACATCGTCTTGCCGTCCGGCATGAGCAGGGTGGAGGGATGGCCGAAATAGCGCTTCGGGTCCTTGTCCACCACCACCTGGCGATTGGTCTCGGCAGAGAGATCGATGGTCGGAATGGTGAACCCCTTCGGCCGGGCCGGCTCGATCTCGACAAACGGAACGGCGGGCAGTTCATCCTGCCCCGGCGCCGCGCCAATGACCAGCAAAGCCGGTATGGCCAGCACGACGGGTCCGAGGATTGCGGTTCGCGATCTCATGGGAACGGGTTTTGGTGCGGTTCATGGCAGCCAATCGGGCAGGTCACCGTCGCCGGTGAGTTGACCGCCGAGCAGCCAGGGCAGGTTGAAGCGGGCCATGGTGCCGGCGCCGGAGGGGCCTCCCTCGAAGAAGAGGTAGATCCAGCCGTCACCGGCGGTGCCGGGCCGGCCCGCATCGAGCGACGAGTAGGCGAACGATCCGCCGTAGACCAGGCGCTTCAGCGGCCAGGTCAGTCCGCCGTCGAAGCTGACCCAGACGGTCCCGTTGGTGCGGCCGGAGGGGCTCTCGATGTTGCTGAAGACGAAGAGGTCGCGGCCCTCGATCGGCAGGCGGGTCAAGCCGCCCATCAGTCCGTAATCGCGGATCTGGTCGCCGTCGGGCAGGACCTCGCTCATGGCCAGGTTGGTCCAAGTTTCGCCGTCGTCGAGGCTTTCGGCGGTCCAGCGCTGCCGGGCGTTGACCCCCTCCGGCGCCCAGTGTCTACGGGAGTTGTAGTAGACGGTGCCGTCGGACCGCTCGGCCACGGTGCCCTCGCCGGTGCCGTTGGCGGGGAACGGGTCGCTGGTGTTCCAGGTGTATCCGCCGTCGTCGCTGTAGATGGCGGTGTTGTAGTGCTCCGGATAGAACTCCTCCCCGTTGCCGTCGTCGTACCAGCGGGCGGGGCGCAGGAGGCGCCCCGGATGGCTGCCGTGCAGCAGGGTGATGCCGTGCTCTGCCATCGACATGGAGGGCACGTTGCCGTTGACGTCGGGGTTGATGGTGGTGGTCTGCGCCTGCCAGGTCAGGCCGTGGTCGGTCGAGCGGTAGACGGTGAGCGGGGCGGGCGGGTGCTCCGTTTCGACGAAGGCGAGGATGTCGCCGCTGGTTTCGTCGACCGTCACTCCGCCGCCCATGTATCCGGTGCCGACGAGGATCTCGGGGCCCCACGTGGCCCCGCCGTCTTCGCTGCGGCGCACCGTCACGCCATTCCAGAAGGCCAGCACGGCGCCGTTGGTGGCGGTCACCACGTTCGGAAACCGGTCGCTGCCGTAGAGTTCCTGCATGTCCATGACGGGCTCGGCGAGCACCACTTCCAGATCGTCGACATACCAACCCGCCCAGGTTTCCGTGTCGCCGTCGCTGGTGAACACAAACTGCAGCTTGACGTTCTTTTCCCAGGCGCTGACGGGCAGGGCGAAGCTCTGCGGGGTCCATCCGTCGGTGCCGAGGCCCTCGATGCCGTCGGCGAGAACCGCCAGTTGCGCGTCGCCGTCGTCCGCGTCGAGCAGGTTGATGGTCCCGAAGTCGCCGGAGGGCGAGCCTTCGGTGTCGATCCACTGCTGGAAGCGCAGCGTGGCCCCACCGAACGGGATGGCGATGGGCGGCGAGGTGAAGGTCGCGGCGGCGTTGGCCGTGTAGAGGGCGTCCAGGTTGGTCCCGGCGCAACCAGTGCCGCCAAAGGCCGCGTCCGGTCCCGGTGCACCGGGTGCGCCGCGCTCCCAGGTCGTTCCCGGGCTGTCGCCGGGCGACCCGCCCGCCACCCATCCGGGGTCGGCGCCCTCGAAGTCGTCGGCAAAGAGTGGTGGCGGAGGAGGAGGAGCCTTTTCAAGGACCGCAAAGAAGCGCACGCTATCGGCCGGCCGCGGCACGGTCAAGGTGTTGGCGCCACTGGGATCGGCGGCGATGTTCTCGTAGGCAGGATCAACCCCGTTGTCGTAAGCAGGCCACGGGGTGGATGGCGGGGTGTCGAGCGTCGTCGCGCTGAGCAAATCGTATACCTTGCCGTCCTGGCTGTTCCAGGTGAACTCGAGGTCGCTGTCACTGGTTGCCACCGTGAGCACCGGGCCGGCTGCCCGGGCTTCCAGCACGAAGCGCCCAGGTCCCAGGGCCTCGTCGCTCATGACCACGCGGTCGAGTTGGCCGTTGAAATCGTCGTTGTTGACATAGCCGAGGTGGATGTCGAAGGCCGGCGCCCCGATAGCGCCGCTGAGCCCGCTGATATCCACCGCCCCCGCGCCTTCCACGCCATCAATGGTGGTGACCTGCTCGCTGTCGACGTAGACGCGCAGTTCGTTGAGCGCGCGGTCCACCACCACCGCGAGGTGATGCCAGGCGGTGTCATTCACGGCGGGGGTGTTGAAGTAGTTGGCCACCTGGCCGCCGGTGGCGCCGCGCAGCAGGACGCGGATCCCGGAGGAGCTGTCCGTCCCCCCGTAGGACCGCACCCACCATTGACCGGCGGCATTGTCCGGGTTGCCGAAGATCGCCTCCGGACTCGCGTCGGCCACGTCGAAATTGATCAACGCTTCGATCGTCCCGCTGCCGCCGTCCGCCGCCAGGGGCGGCAGGGTCGAGGGCGTCGGGGCGTAGCCGTGGTCGAAGTTGGCGCCATCGCCATCGGGGTGGCTGCCGCCCGGGTAGCGCTCCATGTTCTCGCGAACGATCAGGTAGCCGCCCACCGTCGAGCAATCGAGGCCGGCGGTCCCGGAAGGCGTATCGTAGGTCACCAGAGGCGTATTCGAACTCAACCCGCCGTACCACCCGTGGTAGCGGTTGCCGCTTTCATCTTCCACGGGGGTGGCGTCGGCCGGTTGGCCGCCCTCGGGAAACGGATAAGCGGTGGTGGAGGCGCTGCCGCCGGTGCCGTCGGTATTCGGTCGACCGAGGTGGTCGAAGGTCCAGTCGGCCACGATGGCGGCCGGGGCCGAGCCGGCGAGGGCCAGGACGGCCGCTGCGCCGAGGGTTTTCGGGATCCGGGGGATCAGTGTCATGGTTTTGATGGGGCTTGTGTTCAGTGGCAACCAAGGCGCCGTCGACCGGTCTGCCCGGCTGAGCGTGACAGGTTGGCTGCGGTGGCTTGTCCGCAGAATGTTGCGCACCGTCCCTGCGGCTGTCACTCGTCATTCTTTGCAATGCTTGCAAATTTGCGCAGCGGCTCAGCCTTCGGCGCGACGCATGACGGCCTGACCGTGGAATTCGCTGAAGGAGATTCCCATCTCCTTTTCGAAGGCGCGGAACATCTGGCGGTTGGTGGTGAACCCGCAGCGGGCGGCGAGTTGGCTGGCATGGGCGGCGGGGTCGCGGGTCACCTCGGTGGCCACTGCGCGCACACGCGTCTGTCGGAGAAAGGCGGAGGGAGTGAGGCCCAACTCGCGGCGGAATGCCTCCTCGATCCAGCGGCGCGAGCGGCCGGCCGCGGTCGCGACGTCCTCAACGCTCAGCAAGCGGCGGAACTCGCGTTCGATGAAACGGATTGCGGTGGCGAGTTGCGGTTGCTCGAAGGCGTGGACTTCGGTGGACTCGCGCTCGCGCACCTTGCCGGGAGCGACCAGGGTCTCGGCGGGCACGGGCTGGCCGGCCATGATGCGGTCGAGCATTTCGGCGGCGAGGCGGCCGATGGCGTGGGCGTCGGGATCGACGCTGCTCAGGGTGGGATGCTGCCAGTCGCAGATCACCGGGTCGTTGCCGGCGCCGATCACCGCGACGTCGGCGGGGACGCGCAGGCCGACGCGCCGGCAAGCGCGCGCCACCATCGCGGCGCGCGGGTCGTGGGCGCCCATCACCGCGAACGGCGGCTCGATGGTGCGCAACCATCGGTCGAGGTCGTCTTGGTGAAGGTCCCACCGCGGCCGGCGCGAGAAGCTGCCACGGCTGCACAACACGTCGACCCGCCCGCCGGCCGCCTCGACCGTTTCGCGGAAGCCGGCCTCCCGGTCGGCGGCATAGCGCGCCCCCGAGATCCCGTAGAACCCGAAGCGCTGGAAGCCGCGGCGAAGCAGCGCCATGGCGCCGCGGCGGCCGATTTCGTGGTTGTCGCTGAAGACTCGCGGCAGACGGGACGGGGCAAGGACCCCGGAAACATTCACCACCGGGCAGCCGAGGCCGAGCATCACCCGTTCGTCCTCGCGGGTTTCGCAGTGGGCGATCACGCCCGCGCCGCGCCAGCCTTCAAGCGCCGCCGGCACGAGGTTGAACATCTCGGCCGACACCAGGAAGCGCCAGTCGGGCCGCCGCGCCTCCGCGTAATCGCGGACGCCCTGCACAAGCCGATGCAGGTAGGGCACCCCGATGTTGATGGCGAGGGCGATCTCACAGCAAGCGGTCCTTCTGCGGCGCGGCATGGGGCGGGAAAGAATTCCATACCCCTCTCACCCCCGGCCGGCAAGCCCCCGATCCGCAGCGATTCCGAAATCGTCTGTAGTAATGGCGCCGAAAGGCTTTGAAAACAGGGCAAACGGCCGATTTCAGAGGGTGCCGCGGATTCGCAAAGCGGTTTTGGCACGGGCGGGCGGCCTTGTGGAGCACCGGGAGGGCGTGGGGGCGAATGCTTCACAGGGACAGGTCATCTGCGTGAGGAGCGTGCTTCACAGGGATGCTTCTCACAGGGACAGGTCATTTGCGGGCTCCAAATCGTGAGAATCCTCCATGCTGCGATGGATTTTTCCCGCCAAGGACAGGTCATCCAAGCGAGGGGCAAAAGGGGGCCCTCGAGGCGACCACCGGGGGAAAGCAGCCCGCGAGGGGTGGCGAACAGATGACCTGTCCCCTTGTCCCGGTCCCCTTGTCCCGGTCCCCTTGTCCCACACTTGTCCCCGTTGTCCCAACCTTGTCTCACCCTTGGCACAAATACGCAGCCTGCCGGCAGGACCGCGAACGGGAGAGCCAGCCTATTCGGTGCCGCGGCGGACCCAGATTTCACCGATGACCGCGTTGGCGCCGCCTTCGCATTGTATGATCACCCGGGTTGACCCGTTCCTGATGAGCTCGCGCGGCAGCTTGGCTGAGACTGTTTCCGGCAGTTCTTGACGGACGACGTATGCAGGCAGGCTGGCGGCTTTGCGCACTTGTTTTTTGCCGGGTGCGCCGGGTTTGGACACCCACACGCTCTGGCGCCGCTGGTCGGTGTTGAAGTCCCACCAGCTCATGCTCACCGCGTAGCGTCCACCTGGTTCGAGCCCGTTTACTTCGAAGACGATCTGCTCGGTATCAAATACGATGTCCCGATGGCTTGCGCCGACGTCGACGGCTTCGGAGCCTTTGTAGAACCATGGTTGGCCCCGTAGTAGCTTGATGGACACGGGGCCGTCGCCCGAACGGGCTTGAAGGCCGCAATCGAGATAGGCCAAGACGTTTCCTTCCAGTTGCCGGACGCGTTCGGCGACGCGCTTCTTGCTTCTTGGCGGCATGTAGTCCGGGCCGCGCAATCGGATTTCGTCCCAGCCTCCGTAGTAGGGAGCGTTGCAGTCGATCCAGGCGGCGAAGGCG
Source organism: uncultured Roseibacillus sp. (assembly GCA_964413545.1). Lineage (GTDB taxonomy): Bacteria > Verrucomicrobiota > Verrucomicrobiia > Verrucomicrobiales > Akkermansiaceae > Roseibacillus_B. The sequence continues at coordinate 6,771 of CAYPUM010000088.1, forward strand.
CGCCATTCGGCGAGACTGAGTTCGACCTTGTGGTGGCCGTTCTTGAGTATCTGCATGAGTTTGCTCTGTCTTGAGCCCGTGGCATTGGGTGGGAGGGGAAGCTTTTCGCCCTTGTAGCCGCCGACGCGGATGTAACTGACATGTTTCAGGAGGTTCAGGAAGGATTCTGAAACCAGGTGCTGGCCATGGGGACCGGTGTCGCGGTTGTAGCCCACTGGGGCGCTGAGCATTTTTCCTCCACGCAGGTTGAATGACTTGTCCTTCCCGCTGGCGCCGTCGTGGCAGTTCACACACTGTTTGTCGAGAACCGGTTGGACAATCTCCTTGAAGCTGAATCCGCCCGTGCCCCAGGGAGGAGGTGTGATGGCGGACGGTTGTCTTGCGGTCATGATCCGGGCCATGGCGTCAGTGCTCGGGGTGGCCCCGAACGGCTCGTGGCAACCCACGCAGCTGGTTACCTCGGCCGGCATCACGTTCATGAAATTGCGCATCCTGCGGATCTCGAGGTAGTCCTTGTCCAGGACCTCGAAAAACAACTGCTTGCGGGGTGGAACCTGGAAGTAGATTGAGCCGTCTTCCTCGATGGGCACCGTTCCAAGGACTCCACGGACGTCCCAGCCGCTGTTGACCCCGATGTCGCAGCGCTGGGGCACGGTGTGGACTGTTTTCGAATGGGTCTCCAGGATACGGAGGAATTTGGCCTCCCCTCGCGAAACGCCTTCGAGTCCCTGGTAGACGTCGGTCACGAGAAGCGTTCCCGGCGTGTTCGGGTTGACGCCACTCACCAGGTCCGGGATGACCACCGGTGTCTTTCTGGGCCGTACCGGCATGGGCGAATAGCAGGACGCATCCTTGAACCGATAGATCAATTCCCGGTTGTGATGGATATCCATGAGGTAGAGTCCGTATCCGCGGGGGGCGGCATTGTCTTTCTCGAAGGAGCAGGCAACGAGGAAGTGCTTGTCCGATATCGGATAGGGCGAACTGTACCATCCGGTGTCGCTGATTCTGTTGGAGATACCCTTTCCCGGCAGCTCTTCGTAAACCACTTCCCTGAACATCCGCGGGTTGATCTCGGGATAACCGACTTCCGGGGTTACATTCACCATGGAGCTGCGTCTGCCGCGATTCTGCTCGAGGTCCAGAATCATGACGGGTCCCACGCCGGTGTTGTGATGGGCGCCGCCGATGCAGATCACCTTGCTCGTGGCGGGGATCTGCCGGGCCTCGAAGAATGCGATCGGGCCAATCGAAAACGCGTAGTGGTCGCCGAAGGCGAGGGAGGCGTTGCGTCCGTCGGGATTCACCGCCCAGAGCTGTTGGATGACGTTGAAGGCCTTCATGAGGTAATCCCACCTGGTATAGATGATGCGCCCGTCCTCGAGCATGCTGGGGTAGAATTCGCCCTCTTTGGGTTCAGTGATCCTGCGGAGTCCGGTTCCGTCGGCGTTCATCGTGTACAAACCGCAAGCCAAAGCCCAGTCACCGCATTGGACAAACCGGTCATCGCGCGAGGTCATGAAGGCGATGCGTCCGCCGGGCAGGTAAATGGGTTCCGTGTCCTCGGCGGTGGGATCATGAGTAAGCTGCCTCAGGTTCGATCCATCGAGGTGAATCTCATAGATGTCGTACATGATGCACGCGCCTCCGCGAACATCGGGCTTCCCGTATCCATAGGGAGTCGGCTTGGGGCGCGGCGCGGCGTAGGGAAAGACGACGCGCTTCGCGTCGCAGGAGAGGTCAAACCGCCCCACTCCGCCCCGGGAGTGTTCCTTGTCCAGTAGTTCGCGGAGCTCGCCTTCCGGGGAAAGCCCCTTGAGCACGCACAAGTTTGCGCCGGGAATCTGCGCCTCCCCGACGCGGTGTGAGCACTGGTGGTTGTCGCGCGGCCACTGACGTTTCACGAAGACGATCTCGTCGAAATCGATTTTCGGATTGCCCAGAGCCAAGGTGCGCAACGCCCAGCGTGCTCTCAGGTAGAGGTTTTTCGTGGCGTCTCCCCGGTTTCCTCCATTTTCAGCCTGCAATTGAGTGTATTTCCGTTCGACCGCTTTCAGCACCTTTTCGGTCTGTTCCGCCTCGGCCGCGGCGCCGAGCGTGCGCAAATCCGAAATCATGAGGCGGCCCCGATGGAGCACGCCTTCGAGCGCCTTGGCATCCTCGCAGGAGAGCTTTCGAGAGACCTTTTCCTGCCGCGCCCAGTCAGCCTCAATCAGCGCCTTCGTTTCCGGAGTTTCCGCCCGAAGAACTGGACTTGCGTCGAGAAAGCAAAGGATCAGCGCTACCGTTCTCTTCATGATCTTTTTCCTGCCTTGCGGCAGGCGCCGGGAATCTCGCTTTCCGGTCCTCATTTCATGGCGTCCCGGGGCGCGGAATTGGAGAGGGTGCGAGTTGGAAGGTCCGAAAAGCCACAGGCACCGTCCCGGCGCCATGGCCGGTCCGCCCGTCGCGCCGGCTGAAGGAACGGTCTGACACCTTGCCCGCTACGGGTTCATCTCCGCGATCTGCTTGCGCATGGCGTCGGCCTTGAAACCCTTGGGACGCGGCCCGCCGAGATCGGCCTCGAGATCCTCGAGAGTGGGCGTCTTTGATGGCACGCCACCGTCCGGCACCTCGGTGCCAGCGATCCATACCAGCGCATTCAGGACGGACGTGCGGAAGCTGTCCTGCGCCCATGTCCAATGGGTATGCATCCCGGTGAAGCCGAACCCGCGTCCGCCGTCGGGACGTTCGTACACCCATGCCACCACTTCCGGCATGCCGCTGCGCGAACGCACGGTGGGATTCCCGCTGTGCGGGCCGAACTTGCGCTGGCGCGTCTTTTCCGGCGGAACGGCGGAGAGAATCGGCGTCACCCCTTTCATATCCTCGGCGAAGCGCATGTGATAATACCATTCATCCCGGATCTTGAAGGGCTTGAGACCCTGCGCCACCGGGTGCTCGGGAAAGCTTTTGAAGTCGGCCTCCCAATGCGGGTTGACCGACCAGTGCCGCTCGTAGCTGCCGCCGATCCAGCGGATCAGGCGTTTCACGGCCTTGGGATCGGCGGGGTCCAGGGTGTAGTGGATGGCGCCCAGGCCGGCTCCCTTCTTCATCAACGGCTCGAGGCGGTCACCGAGCTGCTTCACGAGGTGTCCGCCGTCGCTGCCGAGCATGATGGCGTCGGCGGTGTCCAACGGGGCGAGGTCCTTGTCGTCCTGGATGACGACTGCTTTCACATCCGGCACGTTTTCGTTGAGGATGCGCGCCAGCATGCGGAAGGCTGGTCCGTAGGCGTGTCCGCCGTATCCGTGGCTGGCCTTGCCATGCACGAAGACGATTTGCTTCCGGGCTTCGGCGTCAGGCGCATCCGCAGCGAACCCGGGCAGCGCGACGGCGCCTGCGAGGAGCGTGGAGAGTCGAATCAGCTTGATCATGAGAATTGAGGATTGTCGAGTTACCAGTCTATTACCGCTTCCGGCCGCGGTTCTTTCACCTTCCGCCCACGCCTTCGGTTCGAGTTCGAGGGGCAACTCCTCCCGGGCATCTGGTCCGCGAGTTCATCGGTCAGAACCCTCGCAGGCCGGTGCTGGAGCGCTTGGCGAGGCCCTCTCTGGGGGTGCGCTGGAGGACGACGTATTCGATGCCGTGTTCCTTGCAGAACTCGCGCTTGCCGCCCTTGTCGCCATCGTCGTTGACGGCATAGCTGTCGGGCCGGATGCGTGCGATCTCGGGGGCGGCGTCCATGTCGAGGCAGTTGTTCAGCTCGGAGATGATG
>CAYPUM010000089.1:0-10397 GCA_964413545.1 uncultured Roseibacillus sp.
GGAGGATGCGCGGGTGGACCGTGACGGGATCCACATCGCCGGGATGCACTACCGAGCGCTGATCGTCGAAAAGAGTACGCGCATTCCGGCGCAGGCGCGCCCCGCCCTGGAGACACTGTGCCGCGCGGGCCGCGTTATCGGTTGCAGGGGGGGGTGTTGAAGGCGGCTCAAGCGGCTGGGGCGCCGGTGCTCGCCTTTCACGTTCGGTTTGGCGGCGCGTGGAGGTTGCGCACTTGGGACCGTTTTGTGATTCCGCGGCCCTTCAGCAGGGTGACGATCGTGTTTGACGAGTTGCTTGATGTTCCGCGCCGGCTTGATGAGGATGGCTTCGAAGAGCGGCGGCGGCAACTTGAAGAGACGATGCGCCGCGGCGTGGACGACTTGGAACTTGAAAGCGATGAGGAGGATTGAAGGAAAAAAGGTGGCGGAAGAGGTGCTCGATGAATGCCGTCGGGACCTTGAGGAACTCCGGGCGCGGGGGGTGACGCCGGGACTGGCCGTGGTCCTGATCGGCGACGACCCGGCCTCGCAGGTCTATGTGAACTCGAAGGCTCGCACCTGCGGGGAACTCGGGATCCATTCGCGCAAGATCGAACTGCCCGCCACCGCCACCCGGGAGGAAGTGCTGCAGACGGTGCGGCGGCTCAATGCCGATCCCGTCATCCACGGCATCCTCGTGCAGTCGCCGCCCCCGCCGCACATCGATGAGGGCGAGATCATCCGGCTGGTCGATCCGGCCAAGGACGTGGACGGGTTCCACCCGGTGAACGTCGGCAAGCTGGTGATGGAGGATGATTCGGGATTCGTGCCCTGCACGCCTGCCGGGTGCCTGCGTCTGATCCGCGAATCGGGGATCGAACTCAGCGGGGCGGGCGCGGTGGTGGTGGGCCGCAGCATGATCGTGGGCAAGCCGATGGCGCTTCTCCTGATGTCGAAGGGCGCCAACGCCACCGTGACGGTGGCCCACTCGAGGACGCGGGATCTGGCGGAAGTCTGCCGCGGCGCCGATCTCCTGATCGCGGCCATCGGGCGGGCGGAGTTCATCACGGCGGATTTCGTGAAGGACGGAGCGGTGGTGATCGACGTCGGAATCAACCGCGTCGAGGACGCCGGCAAGAAGCGGGGGTACCGTCTCGCGGGCGACGTGGCCTACGACGAGGTGGCGCCCCGATGCGGCGCCATCACACCGGTCCCCGGCGGGGTGGGGCCCATGACCATCGCGATGCTCATGCGCAACACCATCAAGGCCGCCCGGATTTCGAGTGATTAGGTTGTTGACATGAGGGGCTTGAAGCCCGGAGTTTTCGGACTGCGTGGTGGCTGCAATGAATCGTCCTCGCCGGTTGCGGGCCCGTTCCCGGGTGGGGAAATATCGTATCGAGGCTCTGGTGGCGGAGGGCTACTATGCGAACGTGTATCGTGCGTATGACACGATCGAGGGTCACCCCATTGCGTTGAAGATTCCGCATCCGCACTTGGCGGACGACACATTTTTGGAGGGGTTTCGTCACGAGGCGCGTCTTGCCGCGAGGCTGGAACATCCGCTGCTGCTGAGTCTGAAGGACGCGAGCATCATGGACGGGTATTTCGTGATGGCCTATCCGCTGGGTCTTGAGACCCTTGCGGACCGGCTGAAGCGGCGTGTCTCGAAGCAGCACCTTGCGTTGTTTGTCGAACAGGGGCTTGGGGCGCTGGCCTTTCTTCACCAGCACCGCGTTGTTCATTGCGACATCAAGCCGGAGAACTTCATTTTGTTTCCGGGGCCGGAGTTGCGGCTTTCGGACTTTGGGATTGCCCGCATTGCGGTCCGCACGCTGCGAGCTTCGGGTTCCGGCACGCTGGGTCACATGGCGCCGGAACAGGCGTTTGGGCGTCCCTCGCTGCGCTCGGATGTGTTTGCGATGGGGCTTCTTCTGTATCGGATGTTCACGGGGAAACTGCCCGAGTATCCCTTTCACTGGCCGCCGCCGGACTGCGGGAAGCTGCGCCGGAAGACCCATCGCGAATTTGTGGATCTGGTGCGCAAGTCGCTTGAAGTTGAGCCGCGGCGGAGGTTCCGGGACGCGGTCGCCATGTATCGCGCTTACCGGGCGATTCGCTCGAAGGCCTTCGCCTGACAAGGCCGTGAATGATTTGCCGGCATCGAGGGGAGGCAGAGGAGGGGCGAGGTTGGTGATCGAGTCCGACCTTGGGGAGGCGATCGAGGTGGCGCTGCCTCGCGGGAGGGCGGCGGTGATTTCGCGTCCGCGGCCCGGCGGCGGGTCGCCCAACCAGGATGCGGCGCTGATTGTGGAGGCGGAAAGCGAGGAGGTTCTGATGGCGGTGGCGGACGGGATGGGCGGCACGCGTCGCGGGGGGGAAGCCGCGGCGCTGACGGTCCGGCATCTTGCGGTGCGGGCTGGTGCGCCCATGGGCGACGGGTCGTTTCGCACTGCGATTCTCGACGGCATCGAGTCGGCCAACCGCGATCTGCTGGCCAACCTTCCGGAGGGCAGCACGACCCTTGCGACGGTCGAGTTGGCCGGCCACACGGTTCGCCCGTATCATGTGGGCGACTCGGTGATTTTGGTCGTCGGCCAGCGCGGGCGGCTCAAACTGCTGACGGTTTCCCATTCACCGGTGGGACTCGGTGTGGAGGCGGGGTTTCTCGATGAAGAGGAAGCGCTTCACCATCACGAGCGGCATGTGGTCTTCAATGCCGTGGGGTCGAGCGGCATGCGCATTGAACTTGGCGCTCCCCTCGAACTGGCCCGGCGCGACACCCTCCTGCTCGCCAGCGACGGCCTGACGGACAACCTCACGATCGAGGAAATCGTCGGAACAATCCGGAAGGGACGCCTTGGACGGGTGGTCGGCGAACTTGCGGACCGTGCTCGGGAGCGGATGCTGGCACCGCCCACCACCCTGCCGTCGAAACCCGACGACCTCACCATCATTGCCTATCGGCGTTCAGTGTGAGGGCCGCGGGGAGCAGGGGAGAATCAGAGATGCGGGTTCAGGCGGGGGGCCGGACTTGCCATGCGAGGGAGAGGAGGCCGATGGCGGCGGCCCAACTTCCGAGGACGCGGAGGGCGATGCGCTGCGAGGGTTGTTGGAGCGAGACGCCAAGGGCGGCAACGAGGAGACAGACGGTGGCGACGGCGGCGACGATTCCGAGGGCGGCGGGGAAAGGGGTGGCGGTGCCGGCCATGGCACGGCCGTTGAGAAATCCGTGGAGGAGGCCGAGGACCATGGCGAGCAGGGCGGGAGCGGGGGCTGGCAGGCGGGGGTCGATGGCAACCAGCAAACCGATGGCGAGGATTCCGATGGCCGGCACGAAATCGAGCGCGAGCGTGAGCGTGATCTGGCGGCCGGCGAGGGCGCCGGCGAGCCATGCGGGCGGCAGGGCGAGGACGAGGCCGCGAGCGGCGGGTTTGCCGGCGAGAGCGCCGAGGAGGCCAAGGGCGATGACGAGAACGAGATCCTCGACGGTGAGGAAAAGGTGGGCGATCCCGTCATAGAACGGGCCGACGCCCGAGTTCACGAGGTGGGCGGAAGCGGAAGGGGCGGTGAGAAGGCCAATTGCGAGAGCGGCGGAAGTCAGGCGGGCACGCGTCGAAGGCGGGGACATCGGTCTCACGAGAGCAGACCGGCGCCTTGACCGAGGAAGACGAGGCCGCCAACGAGGACGACCGCTCCGGCGGCACGGAGGGCGAGGCGGCCCACATTCCAGCGGTGGACCAGACCGATGGCGATGCCGGAGGCATGGAGGAGGCCGGTGGAGATGACGAAGCCGACGCTGTAGAGGAGGCCGCTTTGCCCGGGGGGCAACTCGGTGCCGTGGGCGTGGCCGTGGAAGATCGCGAAGAAGCCCACGATGCTGAGGGCGGCCGCGAGGGCGGGTCTGGCTTCCAGCATGACCATCAGTCCGAGCACGATGGCGGAGCCCGCGATGCCGGTTTCCACGGCGGGAACCGCGAAGCCCAGCAGTCCGCAGGCGGCGCCGAGCGCCATGACGAGTGGAAAGCAGACCGGGAGGAGCCACAACGCCGGGCGGCCCAGTTGGGCGCCCCACAGTCCCACCGCCACCATTGCGAGGATATGGTCCAATCCTCCCACCGGGTGGGAAAGCCCGGAAAGAAATCCGCCTCCGGAGCTTCCTTCGTGGGCCACGGCGAGGGGCGCCGAGAGCAGGAGGAAGATGACGGGCCAAAGCCCGGCGCGATTCCTCGTGGTCATGGCAAATCGATTCCCTTGTGGAGGTTCGGCGCGCACGTTCGAGGGACTATTTGCGGCAGGGGGTTGGTGCAAGCAGGGAAAACTCTGCGGAGCAGGATCAATGGTGCGTGCGGTCCTGGCAAGCGAGGTAGAACGGTTCGACCTCGAAGCCGAGTTGGCGGAGCGACTTGAGGAGCGGGCCATTCGTTGGCCGGGCTTGCCGCGAGGAATGATCGGGGCGGGAGGCGAGAGCCGGGCCAACCGTGTCGTCTGCGCCTCCCCTTTTCGCGACAAGGCGTCGTTTTGGATTCATGGATCCATTCTTCCGCGTCTTCTGACCGTTGCGGAAAACGGTTTTTTGAGGGTTGCCGTTCTCATGGGAAGAGCGATTCGTGGCCGGCGCATTGTCCAGCGGGACTCGGTCCGGCGCGGGGCCGGTGAGGGTTGCTTTCGCAGGGACCGTATCGGATCCCGGGACGATCAGTTCCGCGAGGCAGACCGGGCAATCGACGGTCTGACCAGCGGCCGTTCTCTCGCAAGAAAGCTTCTGGCCGCAATGGTCACAGTGGAATCGCACCAGTTCGCCGGCAAGAAGCTCCGGCGGCGGCGGGCCCGGGACGCGGGTTCGGGTCCGGCAGGTCGGGCAGCGGAATTTCTGCCCGTGTAATCCGTCAGGAACGGAGAGTTTTTGTCCGCAGACGTCGCAGCGGAACTTGAACAGGGCGCTCATTGGGGTGAAGGCAGTTGAGAAACTCGGACATTTCAGCAAGGGAAGCAATCAACATTCATGTGATTGACGATGAGGCGATTATGGCAAATTCAGGGAAGAAATCAAGGATAGTTGCATATTTAAAGCAAGCCGAGGATGGGGAGGATGCGCTGGAGGGTCCAACAGGCGCCGAGGGAGCCGACGGCATAGCCGGGAAGGCGGGTCACCCAGCGGGGGCGGTCGAGGTGAAGGGTGCGGCAGGCGTTGGCGAGGCAGATGGCGAGGAACACGAAGGCGAGTTGGCCGCACTCCACCCCGAGGTTGAAGAAGAGGAGCGCGGCTGGGATATCGCTCTGCGGGATGCCGGTTCCAGAGAGGCCGCTGGCGAAACCGATGCCGTGCAGGAGGCCGAATGCGAAGGCCACCACCCATGGGCGCCGAATCGTGGTGCTGCTGCCTCCCTGCCATTTGCGCGCGATTTCGGGGCCGAGGAAGAGGATGCTGAGGGCGATGGCGGCATTGAGGGGTGCTTCCGGGACCCGGAGGACGGCGAAGGTGGAGAGGGCGAGGGTCAGGCTGTGGGCGACCGTGAACGAGGTGATGGTCTTGAAGAGCATCCATCGCCGATCAACGAGCAGCAGGAGACCGAGGACGAACAGGAGGTGGTCGATGCCGAGGAGGATATGTTCGGTCCCGAGGCGGAAATAGGTGGCCGGCACCGCCCAGCCGACCGGTGCGGCTTGTATCGTGAGCGAGGGGCGGCCGGACTTGAGGAGGGCGGTCTGGGTGGTTCCGTCGAGGTGGTGGGCGCGGACCAGGACTTCGTTGAAGACGGATTCGAGTCCGTCGACAGTGACGGAGGATCCGTCGAGGCCTCCGGGGCGGCGCACCCGCCAGCGTTCAACGCAGCTGCCGTTGAGGAACGAGCGGACGGGACTTCCGAGGCTTTCGGTTCGGTCGTCGAAACGGACGGCGAGGCCGGGTTCGAGATTGGCAACGCGGGCCGGGACCTTCCAGAGGATCTCGTAGGTGTCGGAATCGAGCTGGTCGAGCGCGAGAAACGCCGGACGCATATCATGGGCGGCGGCCAAAGAGGCCCCCCAAAAGGTGCAGAGCAGCAGAACCCTGGTCGTCATCGGTCACTCAGGGGGGAGAGGTGTTGGGTTGCCGGTTGCCGGTTGCCGGTATTTGGTTTTCGGGCCGGTGGTTGGCGGGCCATTGGATGACGATTTCGTATTGTTGGAGGAGGCTTTGGGCGAGGTTGGCACGGGTTTCGGCGCGTTTTTCGTTGGCCCATTCGCGGAGCACAAGGAAGCGGATTTCATCGAGAGGCGGCAGTTGGGCCGGGGAGCGGGCTTCGAGGCGGACGAGATGGAACCCGAGGTCGGAGCGGAGGGGTCCGGACCATTCACCGAGCGGGAGAGCATCGAGTTGCTTGCTGAAGCCGGCGCCGAAGGTGCCGTTCACGACGAGGGCGGAGGCGTCGGCGAACGACTTCGGGAGGACGGATTTTTTGGGCGGGACCGGTTTGCCGGCCCGGAGGCGGGCGAGGTCGGTTTCGAGGGTTGCTTCCGGCTCGGGGCCGGGGCGCGGCGGTCCGTAGTGGATTTGGCGGAAGGTGTATGAGGGCTTGCGTTGGAACCTGTCCTTGTTGTTGGCGAGGTATGCGGCGAGGGTTTCGTCGGTGGGCGAGGGGCGGTCGGAGGCGTCGTCGGCGAGGGATTCCATCCTTTGGCGGAGGCGGCGTCTGACAACGGGGTCTTCCTCGGCGAGTCCGAGGGCGACGGCTTCGCGGTAGAAGACCTCGTTTTCGACGAAATCGTCGACGAGGGCTTCGAGTTCGGCGGATGTCGGGGGACGTTGCCACGTTTCGTTGAACGTCGCCGCGAGGTGCCGGATGCGTTCCGGCGTGACGACGAGCTGCTTGGGGGAACGGGCGGCGGGCGTCTTCCGTGATTCGGATCCGAGGAGTTCGAATATGCCGAACAAGGCCGCTCCGATCAGGAGGAAATGCAGCAGGGGCTCCTTGAGCAGGCGGGACACGAAGGCGCGGGCACGGGGGTCTTTTGTCATTGGTCCTCTACCGGGGGTCGATCTCGATATTGTCGATGAGGCGGACCTGGTTGTAGTAGGCGGCGGTGGCGAGGAGGGCGGGTTTGGTGAGGCGTGCCATGGGTTGGAGGGTTTCGCGGTCGACCAGTTCGAGGTAGTCGAGGCGGAACTCCGGCGGGGCGTCGTTCAGAAGGTGGCGGCGGGCGGTTTGGAGGAATTGATCGGCGCGCTGTTCGCCACAGGTGGCGAGGTCGCGGGCGGCTCGGAGGGAGCGGCAGATGCGCGGGGCATCGGCCCGGTGGGCTGGCCGGAGGTTCCGATTGCGGGAAGAGAGGGCCACCCCGTCCGGGTCGCGGACGGTGGGGACGCCGTGGATCCTGACCGGAACCGAGAGGTCGCGCACGAGGCGGCGGATGATCGCGAACTGCTGGTAGTCCTTCTTGCCGAAGAGCGCGTCGGTGGGCCGGAGGAGATGGAACAGCTTGAGAACGACCGTGCAGACGCCGTCGAAGTGGCCGGGACGGGCGGGTCCGCAGAGGTGTCTGGACAGCAGGGATTCATGGACCGTGACGGAGTGGTCGGGGGCGTAGAACGCCGATGGCTCGGGGAAGAAAACGGCGTCCACGCCGTCGGCGTTGCAGAGGGCGAGGTCGGCCTCGATATCGCGGGGGTAGGACGCAAGGTCGGCGGGACGGTCGAATTGCAGGGGGTTCACGAAGATCGAGACCAGGAGCGTGCCCTCGGCGCCCGCCAATTCACGAGCGGCCCGGAACAAGGCGCGATGCCCGTCATGGAGGGCGCCCATGGTGGGAACAAGCGCCACCGGAGGTGTGAAATCGCCCCGGGATTGTTGAACGTCCGTAGTAGTGGAGAGTCGGAGCATGTGACAACGCGGTGATTCGAGGGGGCGAACTATTGAATGGCCTTGAGTTTCAGAGCGGGCGATTTAGGTTGAAAGGCATTGTGGAGCTGACGACGAGAATCCTGCTGGTGGGTTGGTGGGCTGCCGTGATGGCGGCGGGGTGGGTGCAGGCGGAAGGCGAGAAAAAACCCCGGGCCGCGGTTGTCAATATCCAGGAACTCTTCCGGAACTATTACAAAACAGGGGAGACGCAAGACGAGATCAGCCAGGAGCGGGCGGAGATTCAGAAGGACCACAATGACATGGAGAACCGGCTGCGGAGCCTTGATGCGGGTCTCCGGCGGATTGCGGCCCGTCTCCAGGCGCCTGACCTGCAGCCGCTGGAAAAGGCGGCCCTTGAGCGGGAGCGGGGCCTGCGCTTCCAGGAACGCGAGAGGTTCAACCGCGAGCGGCGGAGCGTCGTGGAGAGGCGCAACAATGAGCTGAATCAGAAGATGGTGATCCGGATGAGGAGGCTCCTCGAGGAGATTCGGAAGGTGGTGGCGGAGCAGGCGGAAAGCGAGGGGTATGACCTTGTGTTCGACACCGAGGGGCTGAACAGCACGCAGGTCCCGGTCTTGCTGTATGCAAAGGATGCGACCGACATCACGCCGATTATTCTGAAAGAATTGAACAAGGAAGCTCCCGATGGGCACTGACGAGGAAGGGGAGGGCGGGGAAGGGCGTTGACGCCGCACCGGAATGCCTCCATGCTCGACCGCAGCAAACCCAACCACAACGAACATACTCCAAGCCAATGCCAGGACGCCCGATGACTTTTGCCGCCCTCGCGGGGGCGCTGCTGATGACCGTGCCTGCTGTCGCGCAGGACCGGATCAAGATCGCCACAGTCGACATGCAGACCCTGTTCAAGGAATACCACCGGACCAGCGCCGCTCAGAAGGAGGTCAATGTCGAGCGGGCCAAGATCCAGCAGAACAACGAGGACCGGTTGGAGACGATCCGGGCCTTGGAGGAGGAACTTCGCAGCCTTCGGAAGCAACTCGACGATCCATCGATCAGCGACAAGAAGAAGCAGGACCTTTTCCGTGATTTTCAGATGAAGACGCAGGAAGGGGTGGCTCTGGACCGCGAGCGCCGGGAGTTCCTGCAGCGCCGCCAAACCGCGCTGAACGAGAAGATGCTCCAGAAGATGCGGGGCATTCTCGAAGAGATCCGGCTTCTCGTCGAAAGCCGGGCCAAGGAGGACGATTACGACTATGTTTTCGACAAGTCGGGCCTCAGCACGGCCCAGGTGCCATTTCTGCTTTACACGAAGGACGCCACCGACATCACGGCCGGGTTGCTGGCGGAGCTTAACAAGGATGCTCCGGCGGGTGCGGGGGAGGGCGCCTCGACGGCGGGTTCCGGGGGGGGCGAATAATCTTACGGTGCGCGCGAGGCGCGCCATCCGGCAGGTGGATTTTGCGCTCGATGAAGTGGCGGCCGCGGTGGGCGGGGTTGTTGTGGGCGGCGGTCCGCGGGTCCGCTTGAGTGGTTTTGCGACGCTCGAGGAGGCTGGTCCTTCGGAGTTGAGTTTTTTTGCCTCGCCGAAGTATCGGTCTCAATTTGAGAGGACGCGGGCGGGTGCGGTTCTCGTGACCCCGGAGGTGCGGTCGGGTCCGGGAGGGGTGGCGCTGATTCAGGTGGACAATCCGTCGTATGCCTTGGCGGTGCTGGCGCGGAAGGCGTCGGAGGCGATGCGGGTTTTCGAGGCCGGGGTGGATCCGGCGGCGCATGTGTCCGCGGAGGCGCAGGTGGACGTTACGGCATCGGTTCGTTGTGGGGCGGTGGTGGAAGCCGGCGCGGTGGTGGGTGCACGGAGCGAGGTGGGCTCGGGGGTGATTGTCGGGCGGGGGGTCCGCATCGGGAGCGATTGCGTTTTGCACCCCGGGGCGGTGGTCCGGGAGGGGTGCGTTCTGGGTGACCGGGTGATTCTGCAACCCGGGGCGGTGATCGGATCGGACGGTTACGGGTATGAATTTGCGGGGGGCCGGCACCAGAAGGTGCCGCAACTGGGGGTTGTGGTTCTGGAAGACGACGTCGAGGTGGGGGCGAATTCATGTGTCGACCGGGCTCGTTTCGGCAAGACCGTCGTCGGGGAGGGGACGAAGATCGACAATCTGGTTCAGGTGGGTCACAACGTGCGGATCGGGAAGCACGGTTTGCTGGTGGCCCAAGCGGGGGTGGCGGGGAGCGCGAAGCTGGGGGATTTCGTCACGCTGGCGGCCAAGTCGGGCGTGAATGGTCACATTGAACTGGCGGACGGCGTCAAGACGGCAGGCGGAACGAAGGTTTTCAGGAGCATTACCGAGCCCGGCGCGGTGTATTTCGGGACCCCGGCGCGTCCCGTCAAGGAGCAGCTCCGGCTGCAGCGGGCACAGGGCGAGCTTGCCGAGCTGGTCCGGACGGTGAAGGCACTCCGCAGGGAGATGGACGAACTGAAGGGGTGACGGCGGGATGGGGCGCGGGCGTCGTGGCTGGAGTCCTTGAAATCCGGAAGTCGTCACAAATGAGTCAAGTTTTCCGGCAGCAAGG
>CAYPUM010000090.1:0-4310 GCA_964413545.1 uncultured Roseibacillus sp.
GGGAATCCATGCCGAGTCATTGTTCACCATCCCGAAGGAAGTCGCCGTCCGGTCCGTGTGGCGGGCTCGGTGGTTGCGTTATGGCCCGGGCGAGACTACATCCGGAGCGGATGAGCATTACCACCCGGCGGGGCGACGACGGACGAACCGATATGCTTTTCGGGCGACGCATCGAGAAGGACGATCCGCGGATGGAGGCCATCGGGGCGGTGGATGAACTGAACGCCGTGCTGGGGGTGGCTCGGGCCGGAGGGCCGGAGCCCACGGCCCGGGAGGTGGTGGACCACCTGCAGGGGTTGTTGGTGGGTCTGATGGGCGAATTGGCGGTGCATCCGGACGACACCGAACGGTATCGGAATGCGGGATTTCCTTCGATCACGGAGGACGATGTCGAGTGGGCGACCCGGGAGAGCGCCGCGATCGAGGCGGCCGGGGTGTCCTTCGACGGGTGGGCGCGACCGGGAGAGAGCGGGAGCCTCGTCTCGGCGCATTTCGACCTTGCGCGGGTGGTCTGCCGGCGGGCCGAGCGGCGGGTTCTGGCGATCGAAGCCGGGTTGGAGAATCCCGGGATCGTGCGGTTTCTCAACCGCTGTTCGGATCTGCTCTGGCTGCTGGCGCGCAAGACGGAGGGAGAGTGACGGCGGGCGCTCCCCGCCCGTGCTGCAACGAACCGCGTCAGTCCGCGGGCGGATGGGCCGCGGAGCGATTGCCGGGAGACAACCCGGTGCCTGCTGGTTCAGATGCCGTCTGCGAGGGGTCGCAGGAGCATGCCGAGGCCGTAGGCCATGCCGGCCGCGAGGGCGCCGATGCCGAGCGTTTCGCTGCCGCTGAGAACCCAATGCTGGTCGACGAAGCGGCTCTTGAGGGCCCCGACCGCGAAGAACGCGATTCCAGTGAGGAGGCAGGAGGGAAGAAAGGGGTCCGCGAGGACGTCCGGGGAGGCAAGCTTGAGGAGGTATGCGGCGAGGGGGACGGCCCCGATGAGGACGAAGGCGACGAAGGTGGCGAGGGCGGCCCTGCAGGCCGAGGGACGGTCGCGGATGAGGCCGTGCTCTTCGATGAGCATGACGTCGATCCAGCGATTGCGGTCGGCGGTGATGATCTCCACGGCCTTGTCGAGGTTGTCGCCGTGGAACCCCATGCGCCCGAAGATCTGGCGGATTTCCTCGCGTTCGCCTTCGGGGTGGCGGTCGATCTCCTCGCCCTCTTCGCGGCGGGCCTTGCGGGCGGCCTGGTTTTCGGCGCGGGTTCCGAGGAAGTTGCCGGCCGCCATGGAGAACCCGTCGGCGACGAGGTTGGCGAGCCCGAGGATGATGACGATTCCGGCGCCGAGGCCGGCTCCGGCGGCGGAGGAAACTACTGCGAACGTGGTAACAGCTCCGTCGATGGCGCCGTAGATGGAGTCCTTGAGGTATCCCTGCGAGACGTCCTGCTGGAGGCGGCGCCGGATGGCTTCCGGGGTGTGCTCGGCTTCGTGGTCGTCGTGGTGGCCCATCTTGTCGTTCAAAGGATGGCGGACGGCTCGTATGCGGCGGCGCCCGGGTGGGCGGCGGCGAGTTCGTCGACCGTCTTGACGAAGCGGTCGACCTGCCGGGCGGCGGCGCCGGTGCTGCGTTGTCCTGTTTCGAGGAGTTCCTGCAGGTCGTGGCGGGTGAGGCCGAGGCGTTGGTCTCCGGCGAGGCGGTCGAGGAGGTCGTTGTCGGGGATGAGGTTGTCGCGGAGGTCGCGGGCCGCGGCGAGGGCGTGTTCCTTGATGGCGGCGTGGGCGGTTTCCCGTCCGGCGCCGGCCTTCACGGCCGCCATGAGGAAGGTGGTGCTGAGGAGGAAGGGGAGGTAGCGCCGGTTCTCGGCTTCGATGGCGCCCCCGAACACCTCCATCTGGGAGAGGATGTTGAGGAAGGTCTCGAACAGCCCGTCGGTGGCGAAAAAGGAGTCCGGCAGCATGACGCGGCGGACCACCGAGCAGGAGACGTCGCCTTCATTCCACTGGTCACCGCTGATGCCTCCGGCCATGGCGAGGTAGCCCTTGAGAATGAGATGGAATCCATTGAGGCGTTCGCACGAGCGGGCGTTCATCTTGTGAGGCATGGCGCTGGAGCCGGTTTGTCCCTTGGCGAAGCCCTCCGAGGCCAGTTCGTGGCCGGCCATCAAACGGAGCGTCTTGCAGAATGAGGACGGGCCGCAGCCCAGCTCGCAGAGGGCGGAGACGACCCGCATGTCGAGCGAGCGGGGGTAGACCTGGCCGACACAGACCCAATCGTCGGGCAGGCCGAGGTGTTCGGCGACCCGCGCTTCGAGTTCCGCCACCTTGGCGGCGTCTCCCCCGAACAGGGCGAGCTGGTCCATCTGCGTCCCGACGGCCCCCTTCAGGCCGCGCACCGGGTAGCCCTGCATCAGGTGCTCGAGGCGGGTGTAGGCGTCGAGCAGTTCTTCGCCGAACATGGCGACGCGTTTGCCGAGGGTGGTGGGCTGGGCGGCGACGTTGTGGGTGCGGCCGGCGATGACGAGGTCGCGCCATTCGCGGGCTCGTCGTCCCATGGCGGCGAGGGCGGCGATGGTCTTCTCGTGGATGACGCGCAGCGACGAGTAGACCTGGAGTTGCTCGACGTTCTCGGTGAGGTCGCGCGAGGTCATGCCCTTGTGGATTTCCTCGTGGCCGGCGAGGGCGTTGAATTCCTCGAGGCGCGCCTTCACGTCATGGCGGGAGACGCGCTCCCGTTCGCGAATCGAGGCCAGATCGATCCGGCTCTTGACCTTCTCGTAGTCCTCGATGGCGCGAGGCGGGATCGGGAGGCCGAGGTCCTGCTGGGCCTTCATTATGGCGATCCAGAATTCGCGCTCGATGAGGATGCGGCCTTCGGCGGACCAGATCTGCGTCATCAGGGGCGAGGCGTAGCGTTCGGCGAGGATGTTCGGGATCATGTGGGGCGCGGGGTGCATGCTGCGGTTCGCGGGGGTTGACCTGTTTGGCCGGGGTTGTCTCCTGCCCTCCGTCGGGCTTCGCCCGGTGGAGGCTTGCGGTGTTAACGTATTTGGCAGGGAGTGTCACGCACCGGAAGCTGCTTTCGGCTTCTCCCACAAGTTGGCCTTCGGAGATCGAGGCTTACTTGGGACTTGAAAGCTGGAGCCTTTTACGGGCGTCGGCCTTGCGATCGACGTGATCCGGACGATGTTGGCGGGAAGGGAGGAGAAGCCGTGAAAGCGCATTTGGTGAGGTTTGGTGAGATCGAGGTCGAAGGCGAAAGCTACACCCACGATATCGTGATTGACGGGGGAGAGGTGCGGAAGCGCCAGAAGAAGCCGTCGAAGAAGTATCGGGCTCAGGATGGGCACACGCCGTTGTCGGGGGAGGAGCCGATCCCATGGGGCGGAGAGCAGCTCGTGATCGGCACGGGGGTCGACGGGCGGTTGCCGATCATGCCGGAGGTGGAAGAGGAAGCTCGCCGGCGCGGGGTGAAGCTCGTGGCGATGCCGACCGAGCAGGCCTGCGAGTTTCTGGGCAGGCTGTGCCGGAAGGACGTGCACGCCATCCTGCACACGACATGCTGAGGGGGTAACGAGGAAGTTTGCGGCCGATTTGGTCCGCGGGTCTTGCGCGGCGGCGGGCAGGATTTAACCTCGGCGCCCGTGGAGCAGTTCGTCCCTCTGATCGGCGCCGTGGTTCCCATCTATCTGCTGATGGTGCTGGGGGGATTCCTGCGGCGGGTGCGGGTGTTGACGCCGCAGATGGATGACGGGTTGATGCGGTTCGTGGTGCACGTCCTTTTTCCGTCCTTGATCCTCGACAAGATCCTGGGTTCGGAGGTGGTGCGTGATCCGATGGTGGTCGGGTCGGCGATCGGGCTGGGGTTCGCGTTTATCGCGACGGGATTCGGGGTGGCGGCCCTGACGGGGCTCTTGATCGGATTGCACAAGGGCTCGGGCCGGCGCAGCTTCACGTTGACGGCGGGGATCCAGAACTACGGGTTCACCGCCATTCCGCTCCTGCTGGTTCTCTTCCCGGAGAACGAGAAGGGGGCGCTGGCAGTTCTCTTCACGCACGGCATCGGGGTCGAGATCGCGCTCTGGACGCTGGGCATGATGATCCTGAGGGGCTCGCCGGCAAGTTCGCCGAAAACGTTCCTGAACGGCCCGATCGTGGCGGTGGTGACGGGGCTCTTCCTGGTGTGGACCGGATGGGACCGGCTGGTGCCCGGTGTGATCCACAGTCTGCTGGGCTGGCTCGGGCCGTGCGCCTTTCCCACCGCGCTGGTCATGATCGGCACGGCGATCTTCGAGTGACGACAGCCGCAGAGGCACAGAGGACTTGG
>CAYPUM010000090.1:4320-10242 GCA_964413545.1 uncultured Roseibacillus sp.
CAAGATAACTATGGAAGGCGGGCGAGTTTCCGGTATTGAAACAACTGAAGGACGTATCCTGAAAGCCAAGACGGTGATGTCCACACTCGATCCGCATACTACCTTCCTCGATCTTCTCGGCAAGGAGAAGCTCTCCCTGCGGATCAGCCTCGGAGCGATCGCGGTGCGCATGGCCCTCATGCCGCTGATCATCCTGACCACGATCCGCTTCCTGCCGCTGGCGCTGGAACTCAAACAGGTTCTACTGGTGCAGGCCGCGATGCCGGCGGCGGTGACGCCGATCGTGCTGGCGCGGCATTACGGCGGAAGCCCCGGGGCGGCCATGCAGGTCGTGCTCGCGACCCACCTTGTGGCGATCGTCACCATTCCGTTGATCATCGCCCTCGGACGGGCGTGGATCGGGGTGTAGGTTTTAGCGAGGCAAGCTTCGGACCGGTTGATCCCGCCGCGGCGGGTGCGACGATTACGGGGGACGCTTGCGTGAAGCGCGCCTCCCTCGCAATCCGTAATCGTCGCCCGTCATCGTTCGCCGAAACGGCAACTCGCAGAACTTGACTCATTTGTGCCGACTTCTGGATTTCAAGGACTCTAGTCCTCGTCCTCTTCGATCATGCGCTCGATGCGTCCGAGGGTGGTGGCGATTTCCTCGAGGGTGCGGAGAAGGCGCGGGTCGGTGGCGGCCGGAGGCGCGGTGGCATGCAGCGGGCAATGCGGGCAGCAGCCGTGCGGCGGGCCCGGGGGCTGAGGGGCGGGTTGAAGCGGCAACGCCGATTCCCGCCATGGTCCGCGGCGTGTTGGCATTTCACGCGGCGGGCAGGGGGCGTATCGGCCGCCCGGAGGGCAGGTTTGCGGGTTCGCGCCGCGGAGTGCGGGCCGTCCCGGACCGGGCCGCCGGGCACGCAGGGACGGTTGTCCGGGCCGCATGGCTCGCGGTGCGGGACCGGGGCGCCGGTCGCACCGGGGCGGACAGGGTTTCCGGCGGGGGGTGGCCCTTTCCCGCCGTTCGGCCCTTTCTTCGGCTCGCGCCTTCGGGCGATCTTTGGCCCGCTCGGCCCGTTCGGGGCGGTGGCGCTCCATGTCGCGAGCGCGCGCTTCGAGTTCTTCGCCGCGGCGGTGGAGTTCGCGCCGTCGTTGGTCGAGATTCGCTTCGAGTTCCCCGTGGCCGCGATCGGCTTCCTGCATCAGCCGGCGGGCGTGCTTGTGCAGCCCGGCCTCCCGGAGATGTTCGGCGGCTTCCCGCAGGTGGCGGAGTCTTTGTTCGCGGCGTTCGGCGTGTTCATCGAGTTCGCGCATTCCGCGTTCCACTTCCTCGTGCGCGGCGCGCAGGGGCGTCTCGGGGGAGGGATCGCCTTCCGGGCGGTCCGCGTCGGCGGCGGCCGGGAGGGCGAGAGCGCCGAGGAGGGCGCTGATCAGACAGTGCTTCTTCATGGTGGGTCGGGTGGTTGGTTCCAGCGGGCCCTCCGGAAGCGGGGGGCCACATGAGATGTAACGACCCGAAGGGCCCGAAGTTTCTGAGAAATTCACTCATTTCCTGATGCCCGGGAGGTAGCGGTAGTACACTTCGAGCATCAGGATGCAGAGGGAGTTGCGGTAGTGGAGGCCGTCCTTGTCGTCCTGCGCGAAGAGCGAGTTGACGGCCTCGATCCGGCCACCGCCCCCGGGTCGCGCAAACGATCCGTCAGGTCGCTGGGCTTCAAGAAGCTGCGGAGCAAAGCGGTCGTTGTAATGTCTCCATGGCTTGCCGCCGTGCTGCAGGAGCGCCTGGGAATGATGCATGCGGGCATGCAGGCTTATGGGACAGACGGGTGTTGATGTTCTCGGGGCACGCCGGCGGACGGCGTGTCATGACCGCGCGCCGGCGGGCGCCGGCGCCTTCGCGCGACTCGACTGCGTTCGTCGAAGCCAAGGTGCGGAATCAACCGAAGCGGCCCGGATTCCGCGGCCAAACCGCTCCAACTACTATGACGATCGTGACTAGAAGATCTTAGGGGAAACGCCGCGTGTCGCGGGCCGGGGCCCGGTCCGCGCCTTGCTTCCCGCCGATTTCGAGCCGGCGATCCGCCGATGAGCGCCAAACCTCGATCTCTGATTCCCGTTGGAAGCGGAGGGAGGCTTGTCAAGGCTGGAGAGCCCGTTACGCTTCCGGGCCATGGCCATTGACACAAAGCATCTGGCGAAGATCTGCGAGGTTCCGGGGCCTCCCGGGTTCGAGAACCGCATCCGGAATCTTGTTCTCGATGAAGTGCGGGAGCTGGCGGACGAGGTGCGGGTGGACGCCATCGGCAACGTGGCGGCGCTCAAAAAGGGGAAGTCCTCGAAGAAGAAGGCCATGGCGGCCGCCCACATGGACGAGATCGGGTTCATCGTCACCCACGTCGACAACGACGGGTTCCTTTCCTTCAATCCGTTGGGAGGATTCGACCCGAAGACGCTCACCTCCCAGCGAGTCATCGTGCATGGCCGGGAGGATCTCCCCGGTGTGATGGGTTCAAAACCGATCCACATCATGAGCGAGGAAGAGCGCAAGAAGCCCCCGCGGATCGAGGATTATTTCATTGACCTTGGGCGCCCCAAGGCGGAGGTCGAGAAGCTGGTGACGGTCGGCGATCCGGTGACGCGCGAGCGGGAGCTGGTCGAGATGGGCGATTGCGTGAACGTGAAATCCCTCGACAACCGGGCCTCGGTGTTCGTGTTGCTGGAAGCGTTGCGCTCTCTCAAGAAGAGCCGTCGCAAGCCGGCGTACGATTTTCACGCCGTCTTCACGGTGCAGGAGGAAGTGGGCCTGCGGGGGGCGCACGCGGCGGCGCTCGAAATCCAGCCCGACTTCGCGTTCGGGCTCGACACCACCATCGCGTATGACACGCCGGGGTCGAAACCGCGGGAACAGTGCACGAAACTCGGCGAGGGCGTGGCAATCAAGATCATGGACAGCTCCGTCATTTGCGATTCCCGCATGGTGGAATTCATGAAGGCGGTCGCCTCCGCGAGGAAGATCAACTGGCAGCCCGAGATCCTGGCGCGGGGCGGCACCGACACGGCCGGCCTGCAACGCATGACCCCGGGCGGTTCGATTGCCGGCGCGATCTCAATCCCCACCCGGCACATCCATCAGGTCATCGAGATGTGCCACAAACGGGACCTTGCCAATGCCATCCGGCTCCTTGCGGCGTGCGTCTGCGATCTCGACAACCATGACTGGGCGTTCTGACGGAGCGCTACCTCCGCCGCAGGACGAAGCAGAGCAACACGAGCCCGCCGAGCCCGGCCAGCAGGGCCGCGTGGGGTTCGGGAGCGGAAAATGCTTCCCCGGTTCCCGGGCCGGGTTCTTCGAGGTGCAGGACCACAGGCTCCGGGGAGGTCCCGGCGTCCTCACCCGGCCTGGTGACCGCTTCAACCGGAAGCACCATCGCCGCCGCCATGACAATGAGCAGGGCCAAAAACTTCATGGCAGAATGGACATCAGAGTTCACCAATCCTTGGGGGGAATAAACCTTGGTACATTCGCCAGCCGGTGTAAATCGCATTCTTCCGCAAATCGAGGGGCCGGAAAAAATCGTGGAAGCAGAAATATGAAAAACCGCAGGATGTCTGACGATGAGCCCAGCCATCTGAGCGTTCTCTGCCGTTGCATCTGGAGCACCGGGAGGAAGGGTGCTTGTCCCGTCCTGAACCGCCACGCCCCCCGCCCGGGCAAGCTGGGCGGGGGGCGTGGCGGACCGGGAGGGATTGACTGCGCTACGCTCCGTCCATGCGGAGGTGCGGCGCTGCGCGCCGGGGTTGTTTATCGCTCGCTCGCTGTGCTCTTTCGCTTTTGGCATTCAAACCCTGCTCGCCTGCGGCTCGGAAGGGTGCTTGTCCCGTCCTGAACCGCCACGCCCCCCGCCCGGGCAAGCTGGGCGGGGGGCGTGGCGGACCGGGAGGGATTCGAACCCTCGATACCCTTATGGGGTATACTCCCTTAGCAGGGGAGCGCTTTCAGCCGCTCAGCCACCGGTCCGGAGGCGGGGGGACCGGATAGGAAGCACATCTGGAGGGATTCGTCAATCATCGGGGGTGGGCGAGGAATTTGCGTGCGCCGAAGCGGGGCGGAACTAGAGTGAACGGGGTGAGGAGGAAGTCGTTGCGTCGCTGGGGGAGGATTTTGGCGGCGGGGGCCGTGATGGCGGGGTGCGGGCCGGGGTGCGGTTGGTGGCGGAAGGGCGAGGCGCAGGCGGAGATGCGGGGAGAAGAGGAGGCCCAAGAGCCGCGGGCAGCGGTGGTGGGGGAGATCGCCTCGGTGCACCGGGAGGACCGATTCGTGCTGATCAAGCGGGTCGCACCGGGTGGATTCGGGTCCGGGATGGCGTATTTTTCGCTGAATCCGGACGGCCGGACGGCCTCGCTGCGGCCGACCGGAGAGCGATTGGGGCGGTTTTACGCGGCCGACATCCAGGAAGGAAACCCGGCGCCGGGAGACCTCGTGATGGCGCGCCGGATGCCCCCGGAGGAGGCGCCACAGGCGACTCCGGTGCGCCAACCGGGGCCGATCGGGGGCGAAAATCGGCCTCGAGGCGGGATTTCCGGATCTTGAGGAGGTGGGAGAAATTTGCGAAAATCGCCTGAAAAACAGGTATTAAAGCAATCTTAACAGCAAGCTTGGGCAGGATTACTTAATTTTTTTTAATTCTACCCTTGAAAAATTTACAAAAGTTGGGATAACCTCGCCTGCGAAGCTGCTGGGCACCCAATGAGATACCATACATCATCACAGTCGAACAGTCATGAAATCAAGCGCAGCCAACCAGTCAAGAGGTGCGGTTCAAGCTGATGCTGATCGCCTTGCGGACTTCGTTTTGTTCACGCAACGCTCTTGCATCCTGAATCTGGCGAACGAGTTGAACCGGGGGAATATTTCGTTCCCGCAGTTCTTCCTGCTGACCTATCTATCGAGCGAGGACTATCTGACGATGTCCGACATCGCGAAGAAGATGGGGCATTCGACGGCGGCGGCCACCGGATTGGTGGATCGTCTGGAGAAGCTCGGGTATGTCGAGCGGGTTCACGCCGCTGAAGACCGGCGGAAGATCATGGTGCGGATCACCCACAAGGGCACGGAGCTTGTGTCGCTGATGCGCAAAGAGATTGCGTCCAGTCTGGCGGACGTGATGGCCGACATGGACGAGGAAGAGAACGAGACGATGGAGCACGCCCGTCGCGCGGTGAGCAATCGTATGCGCTAGAAGGAACCTCCCTTTTGAAAGCTTGCGCCGGGGAAGCCTGGCGCAATGAAGACGCCCTCGCTACAATCCGGTCGTGGCGAGGGCGTCTTCCTATCTGGGTGCGCTGCGGCGGTTGCCGGGCGTGAGGGCGGGGTTCGTCGGCCGGGTGGCGGGAGTGACGGTGACCGGGGACAAATGGGAGGCCCTCGGGCGGCTGGAGACGGCGCATCGGGAGGCGGCGCGTGCCCTTGGCTTCGAGTGGAGCGATCTGTGGCGGGCGGAGCAGGTGCACGGGGCGGTGGTGGCGGAGGTTCCGGACGGGAAGGGGAACCGGGTGGTGGCCGGTGCGGACGGGTTGCTGACGGTTTCGACGGGGGTGCTGCTGGGGATCTATGTGGCGGATTGCGCGGCGGTTTACCTTGCGGACCGGGCGACGGGCGCGTTGGGGCTGGTGCACGCCGGGCGGAAGGGGACCGAGGAGGGGATCGTGACGCGGGCGGTCAGGACGATGGGGGAGCGGTTCGGGAGCCGCCCGGGGGACCTGCTGGCGGCGCTCTCGCCGTGCATCCGTCCGCCGCGCTACGAGGTGGACATCCCGGCCCGGATCCGCGGGCAGTTGGAGGCGGCCGGCGTGCCGGGGGAGAACGTGAGCGACAGCGGGATCTGCACCGGCGCGGAGGTCGAGAGCTACTATTCGTATCGTATGGAAAAAGGGCGCACCGGA
>CAYPUM010000091.1:0-10151 GCA_964413545.1 uncultured Roseibacillus sp.
ACGCCTCCCACCCCGGACAGTCCAGCGCCGCCTCGAACATCAAGTTCGGCGCCAGCCCGCGCGCCGCGCTCTCCCTCGCCGCCGCCGCACGCGCCCGCGCCGTCATCGCCGGACGCACCCACGCCAGCTTCGAGGACGTCCGGTTCGTCGCCCCCTCGGTCCTCCGTCACCGCATCATCCTCGAATACAACGCCCGCGTCGAAGGCCTGTCCAACAACGATCTCATCGAGGCGCTTCTCGAAGAAGTGCCGTTCCAGGCCCATGCCACCCCCCGGACCCTCCAATCCACCGCTCCGGCCCGCTCGTGAGCGTCTCTCCGCCGGCATGATCCCGCGTTCCATGGCCCTCATCAGCGTCCTGCTCTGCGCGGCGGGCGTCGTCGGCGCCCAACTCCCCCGCCCTCTCATCCGCGAGGACTACGACCCCGGGAAAACCCTCACCCGCATGCGGTTCACGCCGCTCTTCGACCAGGTCCCCCCCTCCGGATACCTGCCGGTGCGCATCTTCATCCACAATGGCTTCCGGACCATGCGCAAGTGGGATTTCGACTTCGTCTCCACCTGCCAGGACTACAGCGACCGTGGCAACGAACTCCGCTCCGGTCACTCCGTCACCTGCGACCCCGGCCAGACTCTCGAATACGACATTCTCGTCCCGCTGGTCACCGCCTTCCAATCGTATCACGGCAACGCCGCCTCCCTCGAGGTCCGGGCCGGCGCCACCGCCCTGCGCTCCTCGCTGGCCAACCATGCCACCGAGTTCGACCCGCGCTGGCCGTCCGTCATGATCAGCGAGAGCCTCTATACCGCCAACCGCGGACCCCTCTCCTCCGCCGTCAACAGCCGCCTCGCCTCCCCCGCCCGCGGCCACCACCGATACCATTACGGAGGGGGCGCCACCAACCTCGAATTCGGCGCCGCCTTCAACCCCGGGCACTTGCCCGAAGACTGGCGCGGTTACACCGGCTTCGACTGCTGCCTCATGACCGGGCGCGACTGGAACTCGCTCGCCCCCGGGGCCCGCGACGCCCTCCTCAAATGGAACCGCCTCGGCGGCAACCTCCTCATCTACACCCGCAGCCCCGCCGCCGACACCGCCACCCTGAACCTCAATCCCTCCGGCCGCGGAGAAACCGAACTCATCCGCAGCTGGGGCGAAGTCCGCATCCTCGACCTGCCCGCCACCGGGCTCCTCGATCCCGCCTCAACCGTGCGCCTCATCGCCGATGATCTCCCCCCGAGAACCGGCGGCAACAAGTCCTCCTCCTACCACCACGATTTTCACGCCGGCTGGCCCCTCCGGGACGCCTTCGGGTCAAGGCAGGCCCACATCCTGTTCTTCATTCTCGTTCTGATCGCCTTCGGCATCCTGGTGGGCCCCGTCAACCTGTTCGTGTTCGCCCGCTCCGGGCAGCGCCACCGCTTGTTCATCACCACCCCCGTCATCTCCCTTGGCGCCAGCCTCCTGCTGGTGGTTCTGATCCTCTTCCAGGACGGATTCGGGGGGCGCGGAGAACGCCTCGTCCTGATGGAGGTCCGTTCCGACCCCCGCGAAAACGCCGCCTACCTCGCCCAGGAACAGATCGCACGAACCGGCGTCCTCCTCTCGACCCGCTTCAAAACCTCCGAACCCGCCACCCTCTCCCCGGTCCTCATCGAAGAATCCCACTGGGCCCGCGTCACCCGCGAAAACTCCGGAGGCGACGGACGCTTCACCCTCGACCTCCGCAACGAGGGATTCGCCGCCGGAGGGGACTGGTTCCAGAGCCGCAGCGAACACGGCCACTACCTCGAAACCGTCCGCCCCACCCGCGGCCGCATCGAGGCCCTCCCGGGCGCCGCCACCCCCGTCGTCACTTCCACCTTCGAGTTCCCGCTCGATACCCTCTACCTCAAGGACGCCCGCGGCAACTACTGGACCGCTCGTAATGTCCGGCAGGGCCGCCGGGTGACCCTCGCCGGCGTCCCGTCCACCCGGTTCCATTCGTGGCTCGCCGCCGAAAAGAAACGCTTCAACGCCCGCAACAAAAAACGCCTCTCCCTCGCCGCGCAACGCTCCGCCTGCTTCTTCGCCGCCACCAGCGAGGCCCCCGCCATCGATACCCTCCGCTCCGTCAACTGGACCCGAACCCACGCCGTCCTCACCGGCGAAATCACCACCCCCTGACCGCGCCCCCAAGGATCGCACACCGGACACCGAGCAACATCAAAGGTCAAAACATCAAAGATCGAAGATCGCACAACCCATGTCCGCCATCTCCGTCCGCAGCCTCTACCGCTACTTCGGCGCCCTGAAGGCGGTGGACGGCGTCTCGTTCGACATCCCCCACGGCTCGGTCTGCGGGTTCGTCGGCGCCAACGGCGCCGGCAAAACCACCACCATGCGGATCCTCGCCACCCTCGACTACCCCACCATGGGCTCCGCCGAGATCTGCGGCATCAACGTCGTCAACCACCCCCACAAGGTCCGCGCTCTCATCGGGTGGATGCCGGACCATTTCGGCAACTACGAGCACATGACGGTCCTCGAATACCTCGATTTCTATGCCCGCGCCCTCGGCTTTCGCGGCGCCGAGCGCCGCCGCCGCATCGAGGAGGTCATGCAGTTCGCGGACCTCGTCCCCCTCGCCGGCCGCCTCTCCAACAAGCTCTCGAAAGGGATGACGCAGCGCCTGTGCCTCGGCCGCTCTCTCCTCCACGATCCGCAGGTTCTCATTCTCGACGAGCCCGCCGCCGGCCTCGACCCGCGCGCCCGGGTCGAACTGAAACACCTCATCCGAATCCTCGCCGAAGAAGGCAAGACGATCTTCATCTCCTCCCACATCCTCTCCGAACTCGGGGAAATGTGCGATTCCCTCCTCTTCATCAACGAGGGCCGCATCGTCCACCACGGCGACTCCGAATCCCTCCAGCTCGGCGCCGACGCCGGCGGCGGCGTCTTCTACGACGTCCAGGTCGCCGGCAATCCCCAGACCGTCGCCGACTGGGTCGTCCTCAACCCCGACGTCCACATCCTCGAAGCCCGCAAACGCGGCGCCCGCATCCGCCTCGCCTCCGTCGACCCCGAAAAAGCCGCCGAAATCCTCGCCCGCATGATCCGCGACGGACTCCGCATCGTCGAGTTCCACCGCGAACAACGCAAACTCGAAGACGCCTTCATCGAGATCCTCGGAAGACTCGATCACGGCGCCATCCCCCCCGCGCCCCCGTCCCCCCCACCCGTCCCTCCGCCCCATGCCGGAGCCTGATCCAGCCCCCGCCGCCCCCCCGCCGCTCCCCCCGGCGCCGATCGAGCGGATCAACGACTTCCCGGACCGCCCCAGCCCGATGCTCGTCAAGGAACTCCGGCAGGGACTGCGCACCAACACCTTCGTCGTCCTCTTCCTCTCCCTGCAGGGGCTCCTCGCCCTCGTCCTCCTCACCGCCGGGCCCGTGGCCGCCGCCGAAGACTCCTCCTCCGGCGCGGCCGGCGACGTCGTCTCCCGCATCGTCTTCTGCATCTATGCCTTCGGAGTCCTCCTCGTCCAGCCCCTCCGCGGCATCTCGGCCGTCGCCGCCGAGCAGAAGCAGAACACCATCGACCTCATGGTCCTCACCCGCCTCAGCTCCTGGCGCATCGTCTGGGGCAAGTGGTCCTCGATCGTCAGCCAGTCCGCCCTCATCCTCATGGCGGTCCTCCCATACCTCATCCTGCGCTACTTCTTCGGCGGCATGCAGCTCTTCGGGGAACTCGCCCTTCTCGCCTTTCTCTTCCTGCTTTCAGCATCTTTTACGGCATTTACAGTAGGTCTTTCCGCGGTGGGTTCCGCCCTCCTCCGCGGCCTCGTGGTGGTGTGCGCCTCCGCCTTCCTGGTGTGGGCCATCCCGGCCCACCTCGCCTTCCGCCTCCCCCGCTACGTCGACGCCCTCAGTTTCACTTCGACCGGCGAGTTCTTCCGCATCCTCGCCGCCGCGGGACTGGCGCTCTACGGCGGGTACTTCTTCCTCGAACTCGGCGCCACCGCCATCGCTCCCGCCGCCGAGAACCGCTCCACCCGCAAGCGCCTCCTCGCCCTCCTCGTGATCGCGGTCTCCCTTCTCGCCTTCGGGCCGGCCGGTCCCCGCCCCGCCCTCGCGGCGGCCCTCATGGTGACGGGCTTCCTCGCGCTCGATGTCTTCGGCGAACGCGGCGATTTCCCGGCCGGAGTGTGCCGGCCGTTCGTGCGGCGGGGCCTGCCCGGCCGTCTCGCCGGTCGTTTCCTCTACCCCGGTTGGCCCACCGGCGCCCTTTTCCTCGCCCTGCTCGCGGCCCTCGTCATGGCGTTCGTTTCCTTCGCCCCCTTCGGCCGCTGCGACGACCGCGACCTCCTCATGGTGGCCGCCGCTTTCGGGGCGATGCTTTTCCCGGCGGCCATGATCCAGCTCTTCGCGCGCGCCACGAGCCAACGTTTCACGATCTACGTTTCGCTCCTGATCATGAGCTTCCTGCTCACCATCATCCTGTCGGCCCTGCAGCACGCCGTGCGGGAGCCGGTCATTCTCTGGGCCTTCGCGTTCATTCCGATGGTCTTCTTCCCGCTCTCCGACACCCTTCACGCGAAAAGCGGGCCTCTCGCCGGCGAGTTCATCCTCTTCTCCGCATGGGGAGTCGCCGGCGTCTATTTCCTCGTCATCCTCTTCGGAGCCCTCCCCCGTCTCCGCGCCCTCTCGAACCTCGAACGCAAAGCCCTCGAATTGTAAACCCCGCATCACCGCACCCCGCACCCCGCACATCGCCCGCCGCCCACCGCCCACCGCACATCCCCGCCGCCCATGACCCCCGACACCCTCAGGGCCGCCTTCACCAACGCCACCGTTTGCGCCGGGAAGTTTCGCCTTCCCCTGCGCTCCCGGGTCTGGAAGGGGCAGGCCGGCGAGTTCCTCGGCGCCGGGGCCGGATCGTCCCTCGACTTCCAGGACCACCGCGCCTACCTCCCCGGCGACGACCCCCGCCACATCAACTGGCAGGCCTATGCCCGCACCGGCCACTACTCCATGAAACTCTATCGCGAGGAGGTGCGCCCCATCGTCGATCTCGTCCTTGACACTTCCGAGTCGATGTTCTTCGAACCCGCCAAGGCCCGGCGCAGCGCCGAGATCTTCTATTTCCTCGCCGACAGCGCCTTGCGTGCGGGCGCCTCGCTCCGCACCTGCCTCGTGGCGGGAAAGACGACCCGTCTCCTGCCGCCGGAGGCCATTCACACCCACCTCTGGTTCGACCAGGGCGTGGCTCTGCGCGGTCCGGATCCCGCCGCGCCCCCCGACCTCGCCCCGATCCGCTTCCGGCCCAGCGCGATCCGCGTCTTCGTCTCCGATCTCCTGTTTCCGGGGGATCCGAACCATTGGTTGCGCCTGCTCGGCCAAGGTCACGGCAGCCCGGTCGTTCTGGCCCCCTTCTCGCAGATCGAGGCCGATCCCGATTGGCACGGCAACTACGAATTCATCGATGCCGAACTTCACAGCCGCCACCCCCACCGCATCGAACCCGCCGTCCTCAAGCGCTACAAGACGGCCTACGCCAGCCACTTCTCGCTCTGGATGTCCTGTGCCCGCCGCTTCAACGCCTCCTTGGCCCGCGTCTCCGCCTCCCCCGACCTCGAAACCGCCCTCCACCAGGAAGCGGTCGCAGCGGGCGCCCTCGAAGTCGCCCCCTGAATCATTCCTTCAATTGCGAACGCAGCCGGAAATATTCCCGGGGGCAGACCCCGATGGCGCACGGGGGCACAAACCGCCAGACAGACCACGTGCCGTCATCGCTCAAAACCTCCGGAACGACCCCCAAGTCCTGCCAACTCCCGGCCGCCATCGTTTCCGAGGCCTGCATCACTATCTCCGCCCCGATCCCGGCCTCCGGGTCCGACCCCGTCACCGAATCATTGAAAACCCTCAGATCCATCGCCAGATACCGCTGGCCCCCGGCCGCCACCACCTTCGCCACCGCCCCCCGCGGCGAACCCGCCTTGCACCGCCCATCCGCCGCACGAACCGGCGGGTCCGTTTCCGGAAACAACGACGCAAACGCCACGTTCCCCCCACCCGGCGGAATCTCGAAGTCGGGATGCGTCACCAATCCATAATAAGCCCCCGCCGGAAGATTCTCTCCCACCCCGATCCCCGCATCAAACCAGATCACCGCAAACCGCTCCCCGCCATCCAGCGGAAGCGACGGCGTCTCCGTCACCGCCCCCGACCCCGTATTCACTCCGATCGGCCAGAAAGTCGTCGTGTTCCCGTAGTAAAAGACATACCCGGACGCCAGTTCGCCTCCGTCTGACAACTCCACCCCCTCGTCCAATTCCACCCGGATCTTGAACCCCCCGAAACCGCTCCCCGTCGTGTCCACCAAAATGCCCCATGTCAGACCGTCCTGCGGCGTCGCGCCGTCCCGGTCCGAAAGCCCGTTCAGCGATCCCGTCACGTCCGAAAACTGCAACGTCGCCGAAGCCGGCGCCTCCAATGACAAAAGATATCCCGTCAAAACAACACCCAGAACCAACACCGTCCGGCCACCCCAACCAGCAGTTCGTAATCCAATCATTTCCAAGATTGTTGAAAGTTTTAAAAAGTTTAATAATTCCGCCTCCTTTTTCAAGTCGAATCTTTGTCCCTGATGAACCTCGTTCTCACGAACCCCGCCGGTTTCTGGGCCCTCCTCGGGATCCCGGCCGTGGTCCTGATCCACTTTCTCCAGCGGCAGGCCCGGGTGATTCCGATCAGCACCCTCTTCCTGCTTGCCCGCACGCAGCGGGAGTCCGCCCGCGGCCGCCGGTTCGACCGGTTGACCAACTCCATCCCGCTCTGGTTGCAGCTCCTGATGGTTCTGCTGCTCACATGGCTCATGGTCGAGCCCCGCTACGTCAAGCCCGCTTCCACCCAGCAGGTGGCGGTGGTGCTCGACAGCTCCGCCTCCATGGGCGTCTTCAAGGACCGCCTCATGGAATCCCTCGCGAACGATCTGCCCCCCCTCCGCGGCAACGCCGCCAGGCTGCAGTTGTACGTCTTCGAGAGCGAGGCCGGCAAGCCCATCCTCTACGCCGGAGAGAGTCCCTCCGAGGCGCTGGAGGCCGTCCGGGCATGGCAGCCGGCGGCCGGCTCGACCGATCCGAACCACGCCCTGCGCCTCGCCCGCAGCCGCGTCCGCCGCGAGGGCGTCGTGGTCTACGCCACCGACACGCCGGTGGATGACCTGCCGTTCAATGCCCGGCTCGTGGCCGTCGGCGAGCCTGCCCCGAACGTCGGATTCACCGGCGCCTCCATCGAACGCGAAGGAGAATCCCTGCGGTGGAGCGCCCTGGTGCGGAATTACTCCGACCAGCGGCAGTCCCGCTCGTGGCAGATGCGCTTCGAGGACGGAAGCAGGTCCGAACCGCGGGAACTCGTCATGGACGCGAACGGCATGACCAGCGTCACGGCTTCCTTCCCCCCCGGCGCCCGGCGCCTCCTCGTCGCCCTCGATCCCGACGCGTTCACCCTCGACGACGAACTCCCCCTCGTTCGCCCCGCCCCCAAGACGATCCGCATCTTCGCGAACCTGTCACAAAAATACGACGATTTCCGTCGCAGGTTCATCGCCGCCATCCCCAATCTCGACACGGCGGACTCCGCCGAAGCCGCCGACCTCGCGCTGGTCTCCTACGACCCGCTGCTGCCGATGCTTCCCGGGCAGGACGCCATTGTGGTGGTCGACGACACCACGCAAAGCCGCCGATACCTTCGAGGAGGCATCATCGCGGACAAACACCCCCTCGTCGACGGCCTCAACTGGCAGGCCCTCCTGGTGCGGGACTCGATCCAGCTCGGACTCTCCGACTCCGACGAGATCCTGATCTGGCAGGGCGACCGGCCGCTCGTCGCCTTGCGCACCAGCCGCGTCCCCGCTTCCCCGGACGGGGATTCCGGGGCCGAGCCGCCCCTCCCCCGGCGCATCCGGCAACTGATCTTCAACTTTGACCTCACCCTTTCGAATGCCGTCCGTCTGCCGGCCACGGTGGTGCTGCTGCACCGTTTCTGCGAGGGTCTCAGGGACCGCAAGGTCGCCCCGGAGGTTCTCAATACCGAGACCGGCCAGCTTCTGCGTCTCGCCACGCGCACCGCGGCCCGTTCCCCTTCCCTGGCCCTCACCCGCATCGGCCTCGACGGCCGCCCGCTCGAATCCCGTTCCACCCCGTTGGCTCATGCCCATTCCCTCCGCGCTCCCGTCGAGACCGGGTTCTTCCGCGTCATCCATGGAGACGAACTCCTGCTGGAATCGGCCTGCCACTTCGCCGACACCCGCGAAGCCGACCTGCGCGAGTGCGCCGAGGCCAGCACCCTTTCCTCGTCCGCCGGTGAGGCGGTCGACCGTCACACCCGCGAAGACCATCTCTGGCGCCTCTGGGTCCTCCTCGCCCTCGCGGCGCTCCTCCTCGCATGGCACTTCACGAGGGAACAACCCCGCCCCGACGAATCCCCCGCCCCGCCCGACGGCCCCGGAAGCCAACCGGCCGCATCCCCCTGAGACCCGGCGATTCCATCGCGCCGCCATCCTCGACTTGGCGTCCGTTAAATACCAACCATTGACCAGCCCCTTGTCCTTCCAGTCGCCAGAGTGGTTCTTTCTTCTCGCCGTCTTCCTCTTTGCCGGCTGGTTCTGGCCGCGCCTGCGTCTCTGGCGTCCGTTGCGCGCGGTTCTCCTCCTGATTCTGGTCTTCCTCCTCGCCGGACCCGAGCTGCGAAGGCAGGACAACACCCTCGACCTGTGGGTCCTCCTCGATCGCTCCGAGTCCACCGAAGACCTGGTGGACATCAACCTGCCGGAATGGAAGGACCTCCTGAACCGGTCCAGGCCAAGCCGCAGGGACCGCCTCATCCTCGTCGACTACGCCGCCGACGTCATTGAACAAGGCCACGGCGAAACAGCCGTCTACACCGGCAATCGCAAGCTCACCCGCACCAACCTCGCCATCCAGAACGTTCTGGCCCTCGCCGAGCCGAAACGCCCCGCCCGCCTCCTCGTCTTCACCGACGGCTACAGCACCGAACCGCTGGTCGAGGCCGCCTCCAAACTCAAGGCCCGCGGCATCCCGATGGACTACCGCCTCACGCGCAAGGAAACCGCCGGCGACTTCAGCATCGCCCGCCTCGAAACGCCGGTCCGGGCCCAGACCGGCGAACCGTTCGTCCTCCGCATCTCGGTCCGCGGCTCCGAGGACCTTGCCCTGCCCCTGCGGATCTCCCGCGACGGCCGCCTCCTTGCCGAAACCAGCGTCACCATCACGGAAGGCGCCGGCAAGATCGAGTTCACCGACCGCCTCTCCCGGGCCGGCGCATACCGTTACGCCGCCGAAATCGTTCCCCGCTCCGACGCCCACCCCGGCAACAACCGGGCCGAACGATGGATCGAGATCACCGGCGGGCCGCGCCTCCTGCTCGTCACCAAATACGCCGACGACCCCGTGGCGGCCGTCCTGCGCAACCAGGGGTTCACCGTCGAAACGGTCACGGCCCCGCTCAGCCTCCGGGTCGGCCAACTGGCCGGCACCCGCGCCGTCATCATCAACAACGTCCCCGCCTTCGAGATGCCCCACGACTTCCTCGACGCCCTCGACTTCTTCGTCCGCGAACAGGGCGGCGGACTCATGATGGCCGGGGGAAAACAGTCCTTCGGCGCCGGCGGCTACTTCCAGTCCGCCCTCGACCCCCTCCTCCCGGTCTCCATGGAACTCAAGACCGAACACCGCAAACTGGCCGTCGCGCTCGCGATCGTCATGGACCGCTCCGGGTCAATGGCCATGGGCGTCGGG
Source organism: uncultured Roseibacillus sp. (assembly GCA_964413545.1). Lineage (GTDB taxonomy): Bacteria > Verrucomicrobiota > Verrucomicrobiia > Verrucomicrobiales > Akkermansiaceae > Roseibacillus_B. Next base: position 9,800 of record CAYPUM010000091.1, read on the forward strand.
GGGGGACCGGCCGGCGCCACCACCAAGATCGACCTCGCCAACGCCGGCGCCGCCAAGGCCATCGAACTCCTCGGCGCCATGGACAACGTCTGTCTCTTCGCCGTCGACAGCGAACCCTACCGGATCATCAAGCTCACCAACGTCGCCGGCAACAAGAAACGCCTCATGCGCGCGGCCCGCAAGGTCCGTTCGCAGGGCGGCGGCATCTTCGTCTACCGCGGCCTGAAGGCCGCATGGGACGAGTTGAAGAAGGCCGACACCGGCACCCGCCACATCATCCTCTTCTCGGACGCCGCCGACTCCGAGCAGCCCGGTGATTACAGGAAGCTCCTCGCTGATGTCACCGCCAACG
>CAYPUM010000092.1:0-10084 GCA_964413545.1 uncultured Roseibacillus sp.
ATTCGTGGCTGACATTCCGCTCCTCTTCGAGAGCGGTTTCGAGATCGGGCATGAGCGCAGCCTGCTGGTGGCCACCACCCGTGAGACACAGAAGGCGCGGCTCGCGGCCCGCAGCGGATACGACGACGCGCTGGCGGAAGCCGTGCTCGCGGCGCAGACCCCGATCGGGGAGAAAATGGCGTTGGCGGATGTGGTTTTCTGGAACGAAGGGCTGGAGGAGGTCCTGCGCCGCCAGATCCTCCGCTTCCTGCAGACCCTTGAACTCATGAGCAACGACCAAGAATCCGAGCCGCGTCCGGAAGAGGCCCCGGCCGAATCCTCGACCGTGCAGGCCGCCCGGCCGGCTGATTCGAAGCCGAAGGAGCCGGAATACGACGTTCCGCCGGCCATCGACGTGAACCGGTTCCGGGAGCGTCCGCTCCGCGAGCTGCTCGCTATGGCGGAGGGCTTCCCGATCCGGACGCCGGCGGCGGGGGGCAAGAGCCAGCTCGTGTTCGACCTCCTGAGCTTCTGCGCGGCGCAGGGGAGCGTTTTGGAAGCGGAAGGGGTCCTCGAACAGGCGAAGGAGAACTATGCCATGCTGCGGGACCCCCAGCGGAGCTTCAAGACGTCTCCGGACGATTTCTACGTCGGGGGGCGCGTCATCAAGGAGCACGGTCTGCGGGTCGGGCAATTGTTGCGGGTCAAGCTGCGGGCGCCTCGTGAGCGGGACAAGTATCTCTCGGCGGTCGAGGTTCTTGAGATCGAGGGGGAGTCCGCGGATGGATTTCAGATCCGGAAGACCTTTGACCAGTTGACCTCGCAGTTTCCGGACGAACGTTACGTTCTTGAGCGTCCGGGCGAGGATGCCCTTGCGGTGCGGTTGCTCGACCTTGTGGCGCCGCTTGGGAAAGGCCAGCGGGGCCTGATCGTCGCGCCTCCCCGGGGCGGCAAGACGATCCTGCTGAAGGAGATCGCGAAATCGATTCGTGCCAATCACCCCGGGGCGGCTCTCATCATCCTGCTGCTGGATGAGCGGCCGGAGGAGGTCACGGATTTCGAGGAAGCGGTGGACGCCCCGGTTTACAGCTCGACGTTCGACGAGCCGTCGAAGCGTCACGCGCAGGTCTCGGACCTTGTGCTCGAGCGGGCGCGCCGGCTGGTGGAACTGGGCCGGGACGTGGTGATCCTTCTCGACAGCCTGACGCGCCTTGCGCGAGGGTATAACAACGCCCAGCGGGGCGGGCCGATTGGCTCGGGCGGGCTCAGCCCGGCCGCGCTCCAGCAGTCGCGCCGGTTCTTCGGCGCGGCCCGCAACCTCGAGGAGGGCGGCAGCCTCACCATCGTGGCCACCTGTCTGGTGGAAACCGAAAGCCGGATGGATGACGTCATCTTCGAGGAGCTCAAGGGCACCGGCAACATGGAGATCCGGCTCGACCGCGAACTCGCGGAGCGCCGCATCTACCCCGCCATCCACATCCCGCAGAGCGGGACCCGCAATGATGACAGGCTCTACCACCCTGATGAGATGCAGAAGGTGATCGAGATCCGGCGTCACCTGACGGCTTTGCCGGTGGGGGAGGCCCTCGAGACCCTTCTGAAGCAGCTTTCGAGGAACACCTCGAACGCCGAACTCCTTCTCCGGGGGATGATCTGACCTTGGGAGGGGTTGTGGAACCCGCGCGTTTTCAGGGGATTGCAGCGTTGCGGGCGCAACGGGCGGCGGGTGCCGGAGGCCGTGGGGCGGGAAGGGCGTTTCGGCTCGGGCGAGGAATTTCTGCTTGCTTGAAGGCCATCGAAGGCCGACAACAAGGGCTGACGATCCGACGCCATGAGAAAACGAATTTTGTGCGCCCTGGCGATTTTGACGCCGATGCTGGCGCCCGCTCAGCTCCGGATGTTCTGGACGGACGAAGCGAGGTGGAAGCAGACCGACGAGCTTGATTTCGCTTTTCTGGATGCGGAATTGGCGGTGCGCCTGCTGGACGGGACGATCTTCTACGATGGTGGCTGCCTGTTCAACGGCTCGCTGGTGTTGGTTCCGCCGAATGACGCGTGTCCGCTGGGGACGACGGGGTTCATCGCACAGGGCGACGTGGACCGCGACGGGATCAACGATTTTGGATCATTCTGGTCGATTTCATCGATCACGCCGAACGCATTCGTCGAACCGTTCCGGCCGGAGCTGGTCCGGCTTCTTTCGGGCCCGCCGGGAGGGATCCCCGAGATCCTGCGGGAGAACCAGGGCGAGCTTTCGGCGGTATTCACGGTGGTGGACGGCAGCGTGGGGGCGTATTACAACATGTTGAGTCCCCCGGCGTCGGAATCGGTCGTCACCCTCTACGATCTGGAGCGGACCTACGGTGGGGGCCAATCGGAGCTTGAGAGGTATTATTACGACGTCGCCTGGGGGGTCTACACGTTTTCTTTTCCGGAGCTTGGGCAACCGCTGGCGAAGTATGAACTGTCGGTCGACCACCTTGCCATTGCGGACGTCTACCCGAGCCGGGCCGCGATCGAGAGGGGCCTGCGGGTGGTGAACGAGAACTGGCGCAACGGCTCGCTGCAGTTCGACCCGCGTCTGTTCAGCGAGTTCCGCTGGGGGGGGCTCACCTCGAGCAACACCTTGAGCAGTGACGACCTGTTGTTTTCGTTGCGGGGGAACCAATATGTGACGACGGAGGTGGTTCCGGACCCGCTCGACCCGACGGCGACCACCACGATCGAGGTGACGCGGTCCGAGATTCCGCCCGACATTCTGGTCGAGTCGAAAGTGACCGGGATTGCCTGCACCACGGTGACGGCGGATCTCGACCTGACCGAGGTGCTTGATCCGGGAAGCCGCTACCTGATGGAAATCACAAGCGGGGATCTGGCCGGGACCGCCGTTGCGAGGCAGTTTCCGGCCACGATATCGCCGACCAGCCCGACCACTGCGGACCTCGAGATTCCGGATGACCTCTCGAACGGGCTCCTGACCAACACCATCACCGCCGTGAACGGTGACGAGGTCACCGGGATCCGCGACCTTGCGGCCTGCCTGACCCCCGGCATGACCTATCGGATGACCGTCACGAGCGGAGCGCTGAGTGGCACGACGCAATTCCCGGTCACGGACTGGGGGACGGCTTCGGGGCTTCCCACCGACTTCGACCTGCGGACGGTGGACGATCTTTCGGCGGGCCTTGCGGTGGGCGACACCTACCAACTGGTCCCCGAGGTGGTCGGGCAAACCGTCACCATCACGGACGTGGCAGGGTTTTACATCGAAACGGACACCGATCTCACCACCATCATCACGGGGAGCGCGCCGCGGATCGCGGACTACGACATGGTGTTCACCAGCGGGGACCTTCAGGGGAGCCGGGAGGACATTGCGGGATTCCGCTTTCCGAGCGACTTTTACCTGCGCACGGCCGCGGATCTCTCGTCGGATCTCGAGGTGGGTGACACGTTCGTGATCGACCGGCCGATCGACCCGCCTTCGCTGAAGCTCGGGGACGAGTTCCGGATTTTGCAGCCCTTCTCGGAATGGGTGCAGGACAAGTACGATGCGGGAGAAATGATTGCGGTGGACGCCGGGACGCTCCTTGCGACCTACAACATCGACATTTTTGCGGGCGGCACGCAGACGGCAAGCAGCTCGCTGGCCAACGCTCTGGAGGTGGCGCCGGGCCTGTACGGGGTGGCGCGGGAGAACGTCATCGTGTTTCCGCCGTTCCCGATCCAGACGCCTGCCGGAGCGCCGGACCGCCAACCGTTCGAGGTGGGGCTTCTGGACGGGGGGTATAATCTCGGGCCGCTCTTCTTCCGTCCGGGGGACACCGCCACGGGACGGTTGGACTTGCAGCGTTCCGTCGAGTCGCAGTTCACGATCGACCAGGCGCTGCGGCAGTTGAACTTCGACGTGCGGTTCATCGACACCTACGAGGGGTTTGCGCTCCTTGGGGGGTTCTACGGCGAGGGGTTTCCGTTCGGCACGCCGGTGGCGGAACGCGCTCCGGACTTTGATTTCGACCGGGACGGGGTGACCAACCTGATGGAGTATGCCCTTGGGACGGACGTGGCGGACCCCGGTGATGTTCCGAGCTTCGAGTTCCTTGGCAATCCGGGTCCCGGGCTGTGTACCGCCACCATCGAGAAGCGGCCTTTCACCGGAGGGAGCCTCTCATACTTTTTCGAGTACAGCTCGAATCTGAAGGACTGGACGACCATCACGCCCGGGGATCCTTACTTCACCATCGTGGAAGATTCGAGAGAGCGGCTCACGGTCTCGAATTTGGGAATGATTCCCGACCCGCCGCCCAGCGCGTGTTATCTGCGGGTGATCGTCACGCAATGATCAGGAAGCCGACCGAAGCCGGGAGAATGGCAGGCCTGCGACAGCCGGCATGATCACGACGCGCGCCGGATTGGAAGAGTGCCTCGCCTCGGTCGCGACGAGATGCGTCAAGACGCCCGGTCTCGACCTCGAAGCCGACAATCTACACCGCTACGCCGAGCAGCTCTGCCTGATCCAGATCACGGACGGGGAACGGGTGCACTTGGTCGATCCGTTGTTGATCGAGGATCTCGATCCGCTGAAGCGGTTTCTCGCGGGGCACGAAATCTGGATGCACGGGGCGGATTTTGACATGACGCTGATGAAGCGGGAATTCGGGGTTCTGCCTCGGCGGATTTACGACACCCAAATCGCGGCGCGGCTTCTCGGGATTCGGAGTTTCAGCTACGCCAACCTTGTCGAGCAATTTTTCGAGGTGCGACTGTGCAAGGCCTCGCAGAAGGCGAACTGGGGGAGGCGTCCGTTGCCGGAGAAGATGGCGCGCTATGCCGAGAATGATGTGCGTTATCTGCTTCCCCTTGCGGAGAAGCTCGAAGCGGGGCTTCGGGAAAAGGAGCGATTTGATTGGTTCGTCGAAACCTGCGATTCGGCCATGGAGCGGGTGTTGGAACGGGACGACACCCGCGAGGAGCCGTGGCGTATCCGAGGCGCCGGGAAGCTCGGGCGACGCGCCCTGTGCTTCCTGAAAGCCCTCTGGGAATGGCGCGATCGGGAGGCCCGCGAGTGGGATCGGCCGCCGTTCATGGTCGTGCGCAACCAGCTCCTGACAGAGTGGAGCGAGTCCCTGTCGAACGGCGGCAAGCTGGATGTGCCCCGAAATGTGCGGGGGGCGCGCGCCGAGCGCCTCTGGCAGGCGGTCGAGGCGGCCCGCGAGGTGGCCGAAGGTGACTGGCCGGAACGCCGGCGGCGGCGCTCCCGACGCTGGGACCGCGCCGACGAAAAGCGTTACGAGGCCCTCGCTTCGAGGCGGGACCAGGCCGCCCGGACCCTTGATATCGAGTCGTCCATGATCGCGCCCCGGTCGGCCCTCGAGGAGATCGCGTTCGAGGCAGATCCCGGGGATCATCTTCTGGACTGGCAACGACGGCTGCTTGAGCTGTAAATGGGGCATTGGGGCCGTGGATGGGCAAGGTCATGATCCGCTGTCGTCGTCACCGTCCGGCGACGATTCGGGGGCGGTGCGTTTCGAGTGTCCCCGTTGCGGGATGATTCTCGAGGCGCCGGCGGGGTTGGCGGGGACCGAGGGGCCGTGTCCGGGGTGCCGGGCCGCGATTCAGGCCCCGGCCGCTCCGCGCCGCATCGAGATCAAGCCGCGGCCGGTGAAGCAGAAGGCGTCATTTGCAGCGTGTGAAAAGCCGATGGTTCCGCCCGGGTTGACGGCGCCGCCGGGAACGGAGGGAGGGTGCCCGCCGGAAGGCATGGCGCCGCCCCGCTGGAGCGTTCTGCCGCCGGGGGACGGAACCGGGGCGGCGCCGGGGGCGATGGCCTCGGGAGGAGACACCGCTTCTTCGGGGCGCGGGGCGCGGCCTTTCCGGCCCCGGCGGGCCATCAGTCCCGCCACGGGGACCTCGGCCAGATACGACGAACAAAAGGCACGCGACGGCATGCTCAAGGTCGTCCTTGCGGTGTTGGTCACGTTGGGAGTGGTGGCGGCGGTGGTCACGGTGGTGAAACACGGCGTCGACAACGCCCTTGGAGAGCCTTCCCGTGAGACGCCCGTTCCGCGGCCCGGCACCTCCGGGAAGGGTGCTCCGGGGCGCGCCGGAAACGATTGACACTTCGGCGGTTCCGGAGGCGAAAGAATCTTGTGTCGGATCGCGTATTCATCCATTCTCAGCCCACATATGCCCGATGCGAACAAGGGGTCCGAGGGTCCGCCGATCCAGGTTTCGGGCGGGCAGGACTACGGTGCGGAACAGATCGACAAGCTGGAGGGATTGGAGGCGGTCCGCAAGCGTCCGGGGATGTATATCGGCGATCCCGACGAGCGGGGTCTGCACCATTGCGTGTTCGAGGTTCTCGACAACTCGATTGACGAGCATTTGGCGGGATTCTGCGACCGGATCAAGGTCACCATTCACGTCGACGGGTCGGTTTCCATCGCGGACAACGGGCGGGGGATTCCGGTGGACACGCACCCGAAGTTCGGCGTGCCGGCGGTGGAGTTGGTGCTGACGAACCTTCACGCGGGCGGGAAGTTCGGCCAGGGGGCCTACAAGTATTCGGGCGGGCTGCACGGGGTCGGAGCGAAGTGTGTGAACGCCCTTGCGGAGTGGTTCAAGGCGGAGGTGATGCGGGACGGCAAGGTCTATGCCATCACCTTCGAGCGCGGCAAGACCTCCGAGCCGCTGCAGGTGATGGGGGAGGTCGATCCGGGCAAGACCGGGACGATGATCACCTTTTTCCCGGACGCCGCGATTTTCACGGACACCACGGAATTCAAGTTCGACCGGCTTGCGACGCGCATGCGGGAGCTGGCGTTTCTGAATCCCGGCCTCACCATCGAGCTCGCCGACGAGCGGCCGGAGAGCGCCCGTTCGGAGATGTTCTACTACGCGGAGGGTATCGTCGAGTTCGTGCAGCAGCTCGGGGTGAACAAGGCGCTGGTGCACGAGGAGCCGATCGCGTTGCACGGGAAGCGGGAGGTGGAGATCGACTACGACGGGAAGGTGAGCACGGACGACGTTTTCGCGGACGTGGTGCTCCAGTACAACGACAGCTACAACGACCAGATTCTGAGCTACGCGAACTCGATTCCCACCGGGGACGGCGGGACGCACCTGACGGGGTTCCGGACCGCCCTGACGCGGGCCATCAACCAGTATGCCAAGGCCAACAAGCTTCTCAAGGAGAAGGATCCCTCGCTCAGCGGGGACGATGTGAGGGAGGGGCTGGTGGCGGTGATTTCGGTCAAGATGCCCAATCCCCGGTTCAGTTCCCAGACGAAGGAAAAGCTGGTGAACACCGAGATGGAGGGGGTGGTGAGTTCGATCGTCTACGAAGGCCTGCAGACGTTCTTCGAGGAGAATCCGGCCACTTCGCGTCAGATCATCGAGAAGGCGGTGAACGCGGCGCGGGCGAGGGAGGCGGCCCGCAAGGCCCGGGAGACGGTGCGCAAGTCGGCGTTGTCCGGGGGCGGATTGCCGGGGAAGCTTGCAGATTGCTCGGAGCGGGATCCGGCGCTGAGCGAGTTGTTCATCGTGGAGGGCGACTCGGCGGGGGGGTCCGCCAAGCAGGGGCGCGACCGGCGCACGCAGGCGATCCTGCCGCTGCGCGGGAAGCTCATCAACGTCGAGAAGGCGCGTCTGCACAAGGCTCTGCAGAACAAGGAAATCCAGAGCATGATCACCGCGATCGGGGCGGGGATCGGGGACGGCGAGCAGGAGGGGGCCTTCAACCTCGACAAGGTCCGCTACCATCGCATCATCATCATGACCGACGCGGACGTGGACGGGTCGCACATCCGGACCCTGCTGCTGACGTTTTTCTGCCGCCAGATGCCGGAGCTGGTGCGGGCGGGGTATTTGTATATCGCACAGCCGCCGCTTTACCTTGTGGCGCGCAAGAAGCGGCAGGAATACGTGCAGGACGACGCCGGCCTGAACCGGATTCTGATCGACCTTGGGGCGGAGGACGTGGAGCTGCGCAGCCTTGCGGGTGACGCCGGGGGTCGCGCCTTCAGCACCGACGAGTTGCGCCGGATTCTCGAGATCCTTGCGGCGCTGTCGCGGTATTCGCGGAGCATCGAGGGCAACGGCGGGAACTTTGCGGACTACCTCGGGGCGCGGGAGGGCAGCCACCTGCCGGCCTACATGGTGAAGGTGCGCGAAGGGAACGAGGAGAGCCTGCACTATTTCGCGCACGAGCAGGCCCTGCGTGAGTTTTCGGACCAGAACCGGGATCTGAAGCTGTTTGGCGAAGTGGGGGAGACGGACGAGGCGGAGGGGGCGGGTTCCGCGGGGGCCGCGACGCGGCGCGCCATTCTTTACGAACTGCACGAAAGCCACGTCGTGGCGCGGCTCCTCAAGGGGCTGGAGGAGCTGGGGCTCGACACGGGCCGGTTTTACGCGATGGACGAGCCGCTTTTCGAACTGGTCGAGGGCGAAGGAGAGAAGGCGGTCCGGGAGCCGCTTTTTTCGGTCCCGGAGATTCTGGACAAGGTTCTCGATATTGGGCGGCGGGGGGTCAAGATCCAGCGTTTCAAGGGCCTTGGCGAAATGAATGCGAAGCAGCTTTACAGCACCACGATGGATCCCGAATCGCGCCAACTGCTCCGGGTCCGTCTTGACGAGGACAACCTCGTCCAGGCTGACACGATGCTGGACACGCTCATGGGAGACGTGGTCGAGCCAAGGAAACGGTTCATCGAAGACAATGCCCTGAATGTCCGGAATCTGGATATATAGACTTGCGACGGATCGAGGATCGAGGCGTCGGACGGCATGCGCCGGCGGGCTTCTCGATGAGCGTTGGGCAGTCCGGCGCCGGTCCCCTTGTGCTCCCGCGTCTCCCGGGACCCGAACCCTGAACGCCACCTGATGCCGGACTCCAACATCAAGCCGATCAACGTTGCGGACGAGCTCTCGAAGTCGTTTCTGGACTACTCGATGTCCGTGATCGTGTCGCGGGCTCTGCCGGACGCGCGCGACGGACTGAAGCCGTCGCAACGGCGGATCCTGTATGCGATGCGGGAGCTGAACCTTGCGCCGGGGCGGGGCCATGTGAAGTGCGCCAAGATCTGCGGCGACACCTCGGGCAACTACCACCCGCACGGGGAGGCGGTGATCTACCCGACGCTGGTGAACCTTGCGCAACCATGGTCGATGCGCGAGCCGCTGGTCGACGGGCAGGGCAACTTCGGTTCGCCGGAGGCTGATCCGCCGGCCGCGATGCGTTACACGGAGGCACGGCTGACGCCCCTCGGGTTGTCGATGATGGAGGATCTCGACAAGGCGACGGTTGATTTTGCGCCGAACTACGACGAGCGGCTGACTGAGCCGACCGTGTTGCCGGCGTCGTTTCCGAATCTCCTTGTGAACGGGGCCACCGGCATCGCGGTGGGGATGGCGACCAACATTCCGCCCCACAACCTCGGGGAGGTGGTGGATGCCATCTGCGCCCTTGTCGACAATCCCGAGATTTCGCTTCTCGAACTGATGCAGCACATCAAGGGTCCCGACTTTCCGGTGCCCTGCGAGATCCGGGGCGTGAGGGGAATCGAGAGCTACTTCGCCACCGGTCGCGGGTCGGTGCGCATGCGCGGCAAGGTGGAGATCGACGAGAACCCCGGGGGGGCCTCGACCATCACCATCACCGAGGTTCCGTACGGCGTGAACCGCGCCACCCTGCAGCAACGCATTGCGGACCTCGTCAACCAGAAGGTGCTGACCGGCATCTCGGGGATGCGGGACCTGACCGATGAGAACACGCGGATCGAGATCACGTTGAAGCGGGACGCCCGCCCGCAGGTCATCGTGAACCAGCTTTACAAGCTGACGGCGCTCGAGACGAGTTTCGGGGTCAACATGCTGGCGATCCATGAGCGGCGGCCGAAGCTTCTCTCGCTGAAGGATGCCTTGGACTGTTATGTCGAGCACCGGCGGGAGGTTGTGATCCGGCGCACGCGGTTCCTTCTCGAGAAGGCGGAGGAGAAGGCGGAGACGCTCGAGGCGCTGCTTTTGGCGCTGGGGCGGCTGGATGACTTCATCGAGATGATCCGGAGTTCCCGCAGCCGGGACGAGGCGAGGGAACGGGTGAAGGGAT
>CAYPUM010000093.1:0-10036 GCA_964413545.1 uncultured Roseibacillus sp.
TCTTGGAAGGATCGACAACCAGACTGCGAGGCGTGGCCATGGGTCGATACTCCTCACATGAACAGTCTTGTCAACAATTAATTCACGTCCTCCCGATCTGCGCGTTCCCACCAACACCCATTCCAATCCCGGGTCCCGTCTGTATTGAATTGATTTCATCTTGGAATCGAAGAACGGCTGCCCTTCCGCGGAGAACCGGTCGCCGTGGGGCGCGATGATCTCGGGGGATGGCCGTCGGCCGATCAATTCCCATCGCCGGGAGACCTCGTTGGAGGGGTCTTGTGCGGCGCGGGCGGCGCCTTTTCCGTCGGCGTGACGCCCTCCACGGGCCGCACCGGGCGCTTCGACGAAGGGGGCTCGGGGGCGCGCAGGCTCACGGCGAGCGCCTGTGCCTGCCGGCTGTAGTCAATCGACTCGGCAAGGATGCGAGCGGTTTCCTGGTCCGCGTGGAAGCCCATCGAGTTTTCGCTGCTGACGAAGTCGAGGCGCCACGTCGCCTTTTTCTGGAGATCGTAGATTTGGTCCATTTCATCGTCCTCCTTTCCTGCCGCCTGTGCGTCACGGATGGCATCAAGCATGTCGGTCATGGCGGCGGCGGCCCGCGTCAGCATGTCTTGCGTGCGCCCCTGGATCGTGGCGACCTTTTCGCGAAGTTCGGATTCCGGGATGTTGTGGCAGGTCTGGCAGGCGTTGTTGACGTTCAGGAGTGGACTACGCACCCAGTGGCTGCTCACCTTCATGGCGCCCTTGCGCTCGTAGGGCATATGGCAGTCCGCGCAGCTGACGCCGCTGCGGGCGTGGACGCCCTGGTTCCACATCTCGAATTCCGGATGCTGAGCCTTGTAGGCCGGGGCGCCGGTTTCGCCGTGCAGATAGTCATGGAATGGCTCGCCGTTGGGGAAACGATGCTTGTCGTAGGTCTTTTCGATCTGCTCCGCCTTCAATCCTCGCTCCCATGGGAAGAAGAGGGTTTCTTTGGTGGCGCAGTAGTATTCGACGTGGCACTGGGCGCACACGAAGGAGCGCATCTCGGCGCGGCTGGCGTCGATATTCGGGTCGTAGGAGCGATCGCGTCCGCTTTCCCGCCACCGTTCGATGCTCGGCAGATGAGGTAAAGGTTGCCCGCTGTCCGCCAGCTTTGCGATGCCGAGGACGAACGCCGGGCGGGTCACTCTGACAGCCATGGTTTTGGGCTCATGACAGTCCACGCAGCTCACGGGGTGGGCCTCGCCGGGCCGCTCCACTTCCCACTCGCCCTCGACCGGGGCGGGAGGCAGTTCCACCGCGTTCGCCTCCGACGGGACCTTGGTGGTGGATCCCCCCGGAAAGAGGGGAAGATGTTCTCCGGGCGTGCCGTCGGGAGTCTTCAGCAACTCGGCATGGGCCTCGGCGTATGTCATGGTGCTCGCCAGACGGAACCCAGCCAGCACCGCGGGCCAGTTGAAATCGGCGGCAAGCTTCCCGGGCGTCGGCTCCTCGCCGCGGTGAAGCATGCCAAGGCGGCGATAGGTGGGAACCACCGAGGCGTGGCAGTGCAGGCACGCCCCGCTTTGGGTCCGCTTGGTAACGCGCTCCGTCACCTCTTGGTCGAAGAGCATGTAGGCGTGCCCGCGCGCCTCCCGATAGTCGAGGCTGAAGGCATAGCCGGCGTAGAGGCGCCGCAGCCATGGTTCCGCTTCCAGCTTGCTCGCGGGCATGGCGCTCGATCCGCCGTAACGGGTTTCGGTCAGGTCGACGCTGCGCCGGTACGTGTCGAACTGGAAGGGCCAGTTGGCGCCCCATGGGACGGGGTCGGTGGTCGTCTCATCGACATCGACAAGGCGCACGAAGGGCGTCCGCGCCTCCTGCTGGTGCTCGAAGATGGTAACGAGCAGAGCCGTCACGCCAAAGGTGATGATCGCCGTCAACGCCAAAAGGGCCGCGCCGATCCACACGTGCTTCCGGCGGCGGCGCCGCTGCCTTGCGCGCGCGTCTTTTGGAGACGGATCGTCGGAGGTGGGATTGCTCATGAGTCAGGAATCGTTCTCGAAGTTTTCCGGTGGGCGTGACCGGCGTCTCCGTGGCAGTGCACGCACCTCGGCATGTCCGAGCCTCGATCCACCGGCAGCATCGCGTGGACGAATGCGCCGTGGCAATCCAGGCAGGCGGACTGGGTGATCCGCCGGTTGCGCGGCTTGATCCGGATGGGTTCGTCGAAGTTATCGAGCGTAAAGGCGAGCGAGTGGAAGAAGCCGTTGTCGGTTTTGGTCACCCACTTTCCGATCGGATGGTGGGAAAGGTGGCAGTCGTTGCAAACGGCCACATGGGCATGGCTGCTGTTCTGCCAGGTGTCGTGATAATCGTCCATCACATGGCAGTTCGTGCAGGCGGCCGGGTCGTTCGAGAAATAGCTGGCGCCCCTCGCGTACCCGAAGGTGAAAAACCCCAGCCCGCACAAGACGCCAAGCAACACCGGAAATGCAAGGTAAAACGCGCCGCCAGACAGGAGGAACTGGAGGGGGCGTCCGTGAAGAAAGCGTGATTTCAAGGGGCTCCGGGGAGAAAGGCTGTTGCTTCTTTCTAACCCGGCGCGTTCGCAATGTCTATTGATGAATACAGGGGATTGGCGGGTGGCCGGAGATGTACGGAGTTTACACGGTCGGCGGACTCGAAGTTCATGCGATTCAACCGCCGTTCACCTCGCAAGGGATGGCGGGAAGGGTGGTGACCGGAAAGCGGCGTTTCACCTTCTTCGACTGGTCCCGGGGGCTGGTGAACTCGCGTTCGATCGAGGCGTTGATGATGAGGTTGCCCCTCGTGACGACCGGGGCGGCGTCTGCCTCGGCGCGGATCCGAAGCGTCATCGTTCCGCGGCGGAAGGTGGTTTCGTCGAGCGATATGCCGGGCGGCGGCTTGTCCAGTTCGAAGACGGCATCCTTCATGATGAAGGCCCATCTCAAATCGGCCTGCATCTCGACCTCGGTCGTTCGTCCCGGCATCAACCGGACCGGCGCCCGGTCGCCGAGCCGCACCGCGGGCCTCGGACGCCGGGTGGCGGTCGAGCAGACCAGGAACTCGCCGGTGGTGACGAGGTGGTGGTAGAAGAAGGCCTGCATCCTGTCCTCGGAGGGAACCACGGGCTCGACGACCTCCTTGCCGCCGATCGTGGCGCGACCCTCGAGGTCCAGGCGGACGGGGCCTTCTGTGCCGCGCTCCGGAAGGGCGAGCGTCATCCGCACCGACTCGACGCCGGGCGGAATGCACCCCCCGCTCAGATCGAATCCTTCGGGCGCACCGTCGAGACCGATGTGTATGGCACCGTCGAAGCCGTCCTTGCGCAGGGCGTAGACCGTGACCGGGGAATGCGTGCCCGGAGGCGCATTGACGAACGAGGGCGCCACCCGCAGGTCGAATCCCGGTGACGGCGGCCCCAGGTGGAGACGGTAGGAGTGGGCGGCACTTCCGTGGGACTGCATGTCGCCCAAGTGGACGAGATAGGTCCCCGATGCCGGGAGGGTGAAGTCGATGCGCGAGTCGGCATGATGAGTGACGAGGCCGCACGCCGGGTCTTCGTGGTCGTCATTGATCGCCAACTGCCGCCCTGCTTTGTCGGTGATCTTCAGGACGGAATCGAGCGGGGAGTAAAGGCGCCGGGCCCTCACTTCCGCCACGATACGATCGCCCGACGTTCCGCTGAAGGAGAAGACGTCCCGGTCGCCGGGGTGCCCGATGCGCCCGTTGATGATGACGGGCAGCTCGACTTCTCCGGCCTCGCCGCCAGTGTCATTGGGTTCGGTCTCGATATGTTCGGGCCGGGTGTCGACCGCAAACGGAACAGGGTGCACCAACGCGGCGCCCCCGATGTTCGTGATATCGAGGGTGCGCGCCCCTTCCTCCGCAAGCGGCACCACCAGACTGCGGGACGAGAGGTTCTTTCCGAGGAAGTCGAGCGACACGCGGGTTCCCACCCGCCCCCCGAGCGGAAAGACCCCCGACACGAAGGGCAACCCGCCAATCGCGATGCGATACACGAAGTCCTCCCGCCCCCGGTAGATGGCATCCTTCACCTCGATCACATACTCGCCGTCCGCCGGGAGCCGGCAGAACATGACCGGGTCCGGGTTGAACCGGTAGTCGTCCGCGTAGGACAGCTCGCGGCCCTCCGCGTCGCGAAGCGCCAGCGTCGCCTGGAACCACCCCGGCACGGCGTCAGCCAGGTGCGGGATCAGTTCACGCGCCGATGAAATCACCATGAGCTGCTCGCCCTTCCGGGCCCGGAACGAAAAGCGATCAACGTCCCCCGGCATGATTTGACCGTTCACGACCACCGGAAGCGCTTCGCAGGCCGCGGCGTCGGGCTCCCGGTCGTTGGGCTCGGTCTCGAGCACCTCCGGCAGCGAACCAACTTGCAGGACGAGGGGATTCGAAACCCGGTCCGCGGTGAGGACCCGGATCTCGTGCCGTCCGAGCGGCGCATCCGAATCCACCTCGACTTCGAGAACCACCGTCTCTTCGAGTTGCGGGTTGCGCTGGACTTTCGGGTCGTTCCGTGACCGCCCGAACTCTCGCAGCTTGCGGATCTCCTCGATCGTGATTCCGGCCTCCTGGGCATGGCGCATGAGGGTGCGGAACCCGGGCCGGGCGGCCTCGTCCTCCTCGGACTGCATCTTCTCCCGCACGCTCTCCATCTTCCGGCGCAGTTGGGCGAACTCGCGCCTTCCCATGGGCTTCTCGTATTCGAGGACCTGCTTGACGCGCAGGCCCGGCGCCGAGAAGCGGGCTCCCTCGACTCCGGCGAGGTGCTGCCCCCCCACCGTGATGCGGACCGTCGTTCCGCGCCGGGCGCCCGCCGGACAAAGGTAGGCAAGATGCGGATCCTCGACCAGGATCGCCGGCCGCTTCTGCGCGACGCACACCGCCGGCGCACCCAGCACGATGGCGCCGACAACCCCCAGGATTCTCTTCATGATCTCGACTTCGTTCACAACAGTTCCTTGAGGCGTCCGCCGACGGCGACTCCCTCGTCCGGCCCCGGCGTCAGGCGAACCGCCCCGCCCGAGTGCGGAAGCGTGCCGTCCGGGTCGATGCCCATGCGCTCGTAGATGCTCCCGATGAGGTCCCACGGATGGACCGGGCGATCGAGGACGGCTTCGCCCCTCGCATCCGAGGCGCCCACCACCCGGCCGCCACGGAAGCCGCCCCCCGCAAGGACGCTCGAAAAGACGGCCCCGTAGTGCCCGCGCCCCCCGTTCCACGGCGCCTCCCACTGGACGCGCGGGGTGCGCCCGAACTCGCCGCCCCACCAGACGATGGTGCGGTCGAGCAATCCCCGCCGGGCGAGGTCGTCGAGGAGGGTGGCGAATCCCTTGTCCATCTCGGGCAGCTTGCGCCGCATGGTCTGGAAGTGCTGCTTGTGGGTGTCCCAGCCCTTGTAGTTGATGGTAACGAAGCGCACTCCCTGTTCCACGAGCCTGCGGGCCATCAGGCAGGACTGGCCGAAGGTGTTCCGCCCGTAGCGCCGGCGCAGTTCCTCGTCTTCCCCCGAGAGATCGAAGATCTTCGAGCCCTCCCCGAGGATCAGATCGTAGGCCTGCTCCTGCGCCTGCCGGAAGACCTTCAATTGCGGATGGCCGCCCGCCCGCGCGCCGAAGGCGTCGAGCTTCCGCAGCAGTTCCCGCCGCTCCTCCTGGCGGCGGCGGGTGATCCCCTCGGCCACGATGCCCTCCACCGCGAAGGGCGTCTTGGCCGGATCGCCGCCCGTCGCAAAAGGCTTGTATCGCGGCCCGAGGAACCCCGCCTCCGAAAAACGCCCCTGCGTTTCGGTCAGCACGATGTAGGGCGGAATCAGCCCGTCGTATCCGGCGTTGTAGCCCGTGAAATACGAAACCACCGCCCCGGCCGCGGGATAGACGATGCGCCCGCCCGGCATCCGCCCGGTCTGCACCATGTAGGACGCCGTCTCGTGGGCGTTCACCCCGTGCGTCATGCTACGAATGATGGAGTACTTGTCGGCCTGCTTGGCCAGTTCCGGCAGCAACTCGTTGATGAAGACGCCGGGGACGTTGGTCTCGATCGGACTCGTGAACGGGCCGGTGAAGTCCGATCCCGCCTGCGGCTTCGGGTCGAAGGTGTCGAGGTGGGCCGGCCCGCCCCAGATCCACAACTGGATCACCGAGGTGGCGGGCGGATGCCCGGCGACGGGCGTGGCGCGCTTCGCGGGGGACGCACACGCCGGGAGGCCCCCGCGGCCGGCCGCGAGGAGCCCCGCCGCCCCGCCCAGCCCGCGGCGCAGAAGGTCCCGCCGCGTCATGGTCGAAGGGAATGGCGACTTGTTCTGATCAGAGTCCATGGCCAAATCGAGATCCTGCCGGGTGTTCAGTGGCGGAAGAGAAACTCCGGGCTGTTCAGCAGCGCCCAAGCCGTGTCCGTCAATGCGTGCCGCCGGCCCGCTTCCGACGTCCTCGCATACCGGCGGACGGTGTCGAGTTCATCCTCGGTCGGGTAACGGGAAACGATCGTCAGGTAGAGTTCCCGGACCGCTTCGTCCGGGTCCCTCCGGTTGCCGGCCAACCTCCTCCACCTCACCCGCTCGATCTTACCGCGGATGTGGCTCGAATTCAGCAGGTGGAGGCTCTGCGCCGCGGTGGGCTGATTGTCCCGTTCGGCTGCCTTTCCGGTGTCGCGCGGCGGGCGGCCGAACAGCTCGAGAAACGGGCTCGTGATGCTGCCGTCGGCAAGCGCGATCGTCCGCCGGTCACGCGGGATGAACGTATACGGTTCCGGAATCACGCTCCAGTAGTCCTCGGTGGTGCCGGTCACCTTGCAGATGGCGTCGATCAGGACCTCCGCGTCCAGGCGGCGGATCGGGTAGCACCCGAAGTGCGCCGCCGCCCCCGGGCGGTCCGACGAGGGCAGGTTCGACTGCTGGTAGGTCGCCGAGTTCACCACAAGCCGCATCAGGTGCCTGAGGTCGTAACCCGACCTGACCAGCTCCCGCCGCAGCAGCGCCAACAACTCGGGATTCGACGGCGGGTTGCCGGATCGGATGTCGTCGGGTTCGTGGATGATCCCGCGCCCGAAGAACCACGCCCACATCCGGTTGGCGATGCAGGTCGTGAACCACGGGTTGTCGGGCTGGATCAGCCACTCCGCGAAGGCGATCCGGGGGTCTTCGCCCGGAACCAGCTCCACCTTCGTGCCGTCGGGCAGGGTCGCGTGGGCGCCCGGCGCCCGGCCGGTTCCCGTGTCGAAGAGATCGACGTGGACGATCTCCTCCTTCCACTCGTTGGTCTTCTTGAACTTGATGCCGGCGAAGAACCCGGCCATCCCTTCGAGTTGTTCCTCCGGCCACTTCCCGGCCTGCGCTCCCATGAAAGTGAGCGCCACGACCCGGGCGATGGCCTCCGGTTCACGCTCCTGCACGGCCCGGTAGAAGTTGACCGGCGCAACCCTGAAGTTGCTCCCGCTCGAAGTCAGCAATTCCCGCACGAACCCGTCGTAGCGCTTGTTCTCCGCCACGCCGGTGCGCACCCACCGGTGATAAGCCTGCACCGCGTTCGGCCACAGGTTGATCGGAAACTCCGACTTCACCCGCAACAGGTCGCACCACTTCATCGCCCAGTAGTCCGCGAACTCCGGGCGCTCGAAAAGCTCCTCGACCAGACGCTCCCGCTTCGCCGGATGCCGGTCCGCCAGGAACTCTCTCGTCTCCGCCGCCGCCGGCAGGGTCCCCGTCAAGTCGAGATACACCCTCCTCACGAACACGGCGTCCGGGCAGTTCCCGGCCGGTTCGAGATCCAGTCCCCGCAACCTCTTCTGAACCACGGCGTCCACGGCGGTCCCTTTCGGCCGGGAGGCCGGGGAAGCCGGACCGTCCTTCGCCTCCACGCCCGAGGCCCCCGCCACGGCGGCGGCAGCAAGACTCAGGACGGTGTGTGGAAAGCGCTTCATGGCGGCCCCGCGACGCCATGCCCGTGGCGTCAGCCGATACAACCCGCCCCACGCCCGGAAGTTGCATTGGAAACCAAAACGCGGGCTTCGACCCGCCCGGTCTCCCGGTGGATAACGGCACACAGGTTCAGGCCGCTCATGGTGGTCCGGAGGGAGCCTTCCCGATCTGCTTGGCTCGCAGCCGCACCTCGCATGAAATCCCATCCCAACTGCAACGCGAACCCAATGCGAGTGACAAGCCTGAGTGCGATCAAGAGGAGTGCTTCCCGCCTCCAGTGCGCTTTCAACTCAATCCCGTCCTGCCTGGGGCTGCGATACCGCGCTTTTGGCAACATCGCCAAGGAAGGGAGATACCAGACACCCACCTTCCCGGGACGGGGAGCCCGTGGCATCACCGTCCCGGTCATGACCCACCCCAAGGCCGCAAAGCGGCCGAAACTTCCCGCCCTCCGGCCGGCCGGCCGCAGTCATGACCAGGACAATCCTGCCACTGCAAAACGCCGGGCCGCATCCCTGTCACCCGATGATGTGTGGGTGTCCCGGATCTCCCGCTATCAGGAAAACCAGGACCTGCTCTGCCGCGTGCAGGGCCGCTGCCTCTTCGGAGAGCCGATCGACCAGGAACTCGGCGATCTGGTGCGGCCGCGTCCCGGCGCCGCCTTCACCTACGTCCGCTACAACCGCCACTTCACTGCCGGGCGCTTCCGCAACCACCGGCACCCGGCCCGCCGCGGCCTGCCCATGGACGACCCCGGAATCGTCCCGTTCCTCACCGCCGCCGGTCGAGAATACGCCGCGGACTCCGTTCAGATCGAGCACCTGCGATAGGCAAGAGCGAAAAGGGAGGAAGCCGATGCCAAGCGTGAAGACTGCCAAAGCCATTCGCCGGGGCCGCGCGCAGAACAAGACGTGCTTTTGAGTAGGTCCCCCCCTTCGGGCCTTCGCGTGAGCTTCCTCCGCCCCGCTATCGAGCGAAATAGGTTGATCCCGGATCAATCTGCGTGCAAAACGCCGTTGCTGAGAATGAATCTCAACACGAGGTGTCCGAGTCTTTCCCGCCCCTTCAAGGCGGCGGCCATGGCGGGGGGAGTGTGTTTCAGTCTGGCGGTTTCCCATGTTGCCCGGGCGCAGGGGGAAGATTCCGAGGCGGCGGTGGCGGAACTGCGCGAGACGATCGCGAAGATCGTCGATGTGAAGGCGCAGACCTCGAGGGAGCGATCCGAGTGGGAGACGCAACGGGCGACCATGGCGGAACTCCTCGAACTGCACGCCCGCGAGTTGCAGATGCTCGACGAGGAACTCGCGGCGGCCGGCCGGTCGGCAGGCGGATACGATTCGGAGAGGCGGGCCGCGGAGGCCGCCATCGACGCCTTCCGCGCCGCGAAGGCGCAGACCGCGGAGGTGGTGGCCCGCGCACGGAAGCGCGCCCTTGCCCTCGCCAAGCGCTTCCCGGAACCCGTGGCGAGGGAAACCGCGGAAGACCGCCTCCGGCTCGAATCCTGGCAGCCCGGAAACGACCCCCGGGACGGGTTGCTGGCGATCCTCGGCATGATCGCCAAGGCCGAGCAGTTCAACCGGAGCGTGCGCCGCAGCCACGAGGAACGCGAGGGACGCATGGTCGAAGTGGTCTATCTCGGACTGGCGCGCGCCTACTATGTCGACAGTAATGGAGATGCCGGAATCGGCGAGCCCGGCCCGGAGGGCTGGGAGTGGTCCCCGCGCGAGGGGATCGCGGCGGCGGTCCGCGGCGCCCTCGCCCAGCTCGACAGGAAAAGTCCTCCGCAGTTGGTGGAGCTGCCGGTGCGAATCGCGGGAGAGAAATGACGAGGAACGCCCCCACAACACGGCCGCGAGGACGGTTTCTTCTTGCCGGCATGGCCGCGGCGTGGCTCGCCGCCCCCGCCGCGGCCGGAAAATCCCCCGCCGAAGCGCTCGCCGAAGCAAGGGACGGCCTTGAAAAAGCCCTCGCCGGACTGTCGGCGGCGCGCACGACGATCGCGGAGGAAAAACCCGCCATGGCCGCCGAGTTCGCAAAGTCCGAACTCGAACTGCGCCGGAAACGGCGGCTGGTCCGCATCGCGCGCATGAGCCGCGAAGATCGCGAACA
>CAYPUM010000094.1:0-9982 GCA_964413545.1 uncultured Roseibacillus sp.
CGAGGAGAACCGCGTAGTGGAGCAGGATGCCCGCACCGCGCGGGATCCGGCGCCACGAATCCGAGCCCCAATCGCCAGAGTGCGAGGACATGCTGTGAATTCAACGACAGCTCGTGCCGGAGATTCTCCGGCATGGGCCGGGGTTCTTTCGATCGGAAGCCGGCAGGGATCCACGCTTCCTTGTCGGAGGTCCGGATCGACTTCGCGGCGCCGGTGGCCCGGTCGAGGACGAGCGTGTCGGGCTGCACCATTCCGGAGACCACCGCTTCGCCCAGTCCCCAGCTCGATTCGATCAGCATCTCGCCGAGTGCGCCCGGCCTCGGGTTGGCCGTGAACAGGACCCCCGCGACGTCGGCCGGCACCTGCTTCTGCACGGCAACGCCCATCGACACCTGCGCCCGGTCGATGCCGTTTTCTTCGAGATAGGCCAGCACGCGTTCCGAATCGAGACTCGCCCAGCACCGGGTCACGGCGTCCATGACCGCTTCCTCGCCCTCGACATCGAGGAACGTCTCGTACTGGCCCGCCATCGACGCCTCGGCCATGTCCTCCGCGGTGGCCGACGAACGCACCGCCACCACGGGTGAACCCAGTTCCCGGTAGGCACGCAGGACGGCCTCGCGCACCTCGGCGGGCATTCCGCCGGCCTTTCTTGCCGCCTCGTAAGCGGCCGTGGTCACCGCGAATCCGTCCGGCACGGGGAACCCGGCGTGCAGCAGGCGGGACAGGTTGATGGCCTTGCCTCCCACCGCGGTGACAACGCGGCAGTCGACAAAGCGGAGCACGAATGGTGGAAGTTCCTTCATTCCTTCGGGCTCCAAATCCGGGGAGTTGTTCATTGCTTCGCGCTACCCACGTAGCAACGCAGGCCTCCCGTTTCGCTGCCGACGAATACCCGCCCGCCAGCGACGAGCGGCGAGCTGAACGTCAGATACAGATCGCCGGGCTTGTCCTCGTGGTTGATGTAGACATTCTCGAGAACATCCCCCGACTTTGCATCAAGCACGGCCATGTTGCCGTCCGAGGTGGTGGCGTAGATGCGGCTCCCGGTGAAGGCGGGACCCGCCAGCGCCGGGCGGCCGTTCTTGCCGATCTGCGTGCGCCACAGTTCCGCGCCCTTCTGTTTCAGGTCCAAAGCCACGATCTCCCCGTTGCGGACCGGGCAAACGGCGATCTCGTCGCGGACCGCGATCGTCCCGAGCACCGCATCCGGCATCGGAACCGACCACAGTTCCTTCCCCGTTTCCCGGTCCAATGCCATCACCATTCCTTCCGGGTTCGGGGAGGCAAAGACGAAATCGCCGTTCCCACAGCCGATCAGCACCATGTTCTCGAACAACGTCACGCTGCCGGTGGCAGGGAACGGAGTGTCCGCCTTCCAGACCAGCCGCTCCTCCTCGCTCAAGCCCCCCGCGATCTTCAGCGCCGCGACCCCGGACCCGTTGAGACCGCTGCCGATGTAGGCGACTCCGTCGTGGATGGCGGGCGAACTCTCGGGATCGATCAGCGGGAACCTCCACAGCTCCTTGCCGTCGGATATTCTGACGCCGAACACATATCCCGGGTGCCCACGGCCCTCCGGGTCGCCCTTCGGCTTGTGAGTCGCCGCGTCCTCGACGGCGCCCGCACCGACCACGACGATATCACCCTCGATGGCGGGGGAGCTTTCGACGTGCAGCGGTGTGGGAACCATCCAATTGATCCGGCCGGTCGCGGCGTCGAGGCACACGAGTTCCGAGTTGTCGTCGATGTGCAGTCCCTGGCCGATAATCAACGACTTGCCGTCGGCCGTCAGGGCGGGAGACGAGAAGAACCCCTTGAAGTCGATCTCAGGAGAGGCGGATTTCAGGAACGTCTCCCACACCTTTCTGCCACTGTCGACATCAAGGCAGAACACGCTCCCGAACGTTCCGGACGGATCGAGAAGAGCGGAGGCGCAATAGACCCGTTCACCATCCACCAGCGGCGATGAAAGCACCATCGTGTCGTCCTGCCGGTAATCCCAGAGCATCGCCAGCCCGGTGGGCGAAGGACCTCCCATGTATCCACCCCGCTGGTAGTCAACCCGATACACCAGGGGGGCATCCCGCCCCGCCGGGGACTCGTTCGGGCCGGGATCCTTCTCCCCGTCGGGCACATTCCCAAGGAGCCTTGCGCGCTCTTCCTGCCGGATGATCTCCAAGGCCACCTTCGACCAATCCGTCCCGATCCGGACGGACTCGGTCCCCATCCGTCTTTCCGCCGTTTCAGCGGGCGCCGCGGGACTCACCGTCCACTTGATCACAAAGAACAGCAGCGCGCCCACCGCCAGAACGATCAAAGGGATGTGCGGCTTTTCCCTGCATGCCCGCACGAGTTCCCGCGGCTTGAACAACAAGGCTAACGCGCTGACCAACCCGGCAAAGACCGCCGGCAAAACGGCGGCCCCCGCGTTCACGAAGACGGGGACGACCCCGAGACACGTTAATTCTTGCACAGATCCTCCTCATTGATGTGAAAACACCCGTTTCCCCACGACTCGGGGCCGCGCCGCTCCTTCATGGCGGCGTCCGAGCCCATGACGAAGACGCCCCCGGAGTCCATGGCCTCCATCTTCCCCCCGGCCACGGCGGGCGGGGCGGTGGGAACCACCGGGCCAAGCGCAAGCTTGTAGTTGTGAAATGGGGCTTCTCCTCTCGAATCATGCG
The DNA here is from genome assembly GCA_964413545.1 of uncultured Roseibacillus sp. GTDB lineage: Bacteria > Verrucomicrobiota > Verrucomicrobiia > Verrucomicrobiales > Akkermansiaceae > Roseibacillus_B. The sequence continues at coordinate 2,688 of CAYPUM010000094.1, forward strand.
TTCGTCCTTGGGGGCCGAGGTATACGCCGGGCGGCATTTGCCTCTTTCATGGCCGGCGGGCGGAAGACATGCTCGACACCTTTTCTGTCGACAACTCGCATTCTTGCCATTCGCCTGCCCCTCGGACACCCCCGAGCCGGGGAAAGAGCAACGCGCCGGGACGCCAAATGCGCGATCAGTCGTGCCACACGGCCGGCGGGGGCGGCACGCCGGCCGGATTCATCGCTTGGCGTCCTCCATCAGCTTTTTCAGTTCCTCCGCAAGTTCCGGGTGTTCCGCAGCGAGATCCTTCCTTTCTCCGATATCCGTTTCAAGATTGAACAGTCGCGCTTTCTTCCGGTTTCCGATCAGTTTCCACTTGCCCTTGCGAACGGCCTCCGTGCCTCCGTACCGCCAGTAGAGGTATTCATGCTGCTCCTGCGGAGGGAGCTGATAGAGCGTTGGAAGAAGGCTGATTCCGTCAGTGTCTTCCGGAGGCTCAACCTCCATGAGTTCGCAGACAGTGGGCATCACATCCCAGAATGCGGAGGGGTGACCGGAAACGGCGCCTGCCTCGATCCTGCCCGGTTGCCGGGCGATGAACGGAACCCGGATCCCGCCCTCATGCAGGGAGCGCTTCCCCCCGCGCAACGGGCCGGCGCTGTTGAAAAACGCGGGATCCGCCCCGCCCTCGGAGTGCGGGCCGTTGTCGCTGCTGAACATGACCAGCGTGGTCTTGTCGAGCTTCAGTTCCTCCAGCAGATCCAGCAACCGGCCCACGTCCCGGTCCAGGCGGCTGACCATCGCGGCAAAAGTCTGGCGTGGCTTGGCGCACGCGTTGTAGAGCCCCCACTGTTTGCGTTCGATCCGGTACGGCGCCTTCACATTGCCCCAGGGACCGCGCTCCTCGATCCCCTCGTACTGCTTCATCGAATCCTCCGGAACAATCAGTTCCGCATGCGGGATCGTGAAGGTCAGGAGGAGGAGAAAGGGACGGTCCTTGTGTTTCTTGATGTAGTTCACCGACTCTTCAACGAGGAGATCATGGCTGTACTGGTTGTGCAGCTTCGGATTGTCCTTGAGTTCGACCGGTTCCCCGTTCCGCCACAGCCAGTCAATGTAGAAGAAATGGGCGTCACGTTGATCATAGTACCCGAAGAAATGGTCAAAACCGACCTTGTTGGGGTCTCCCGTGCTGTGCCGGCTGCCCAGTCCCCACTTGCCAATGCAGGCGGTGTGATAGCCGGCCTTCCTGGCCAGTCGCGCCAGGGTGATCTCGCCTTCCTCCAACGGCGCCTGCCCGGCCGCCCCCTTGTCGCCCATCGGAACGCTGTCGCGGGGAGTCTCGGCATTGTTGACGATGGTGGTGTGGCCGGTGTGCTTGCCGGTCATCAGCACGCAGCGGGACGGCGCGCAGACCGTCGAACCGGAATAGTGATCCGTGAAGCGCATCCCCTCGGCGGCCATCCGGTCGAGACGGGGCGTCTTGATGATCTTCTGGCCATAGCAACCCAAATCGCCATAGCCCAGATCGTCGGCAAGGATGTAGATGACATTCGGCTTCTCCGCGGCAAAGGCGGGCGTGGAAAGGCACAGCAATACGACAGCAAGGTGACGTTTCATGAGTGACTGGGTACGCTCTCCTACCGTTCCTCTCCACACTTTCTTTCGGCCGCGTCCCGGCATCGCCGCACTTGCCTCTCTATTCCTCCGGTTCTGGCCAGGGAGCGGGATGCTCCAGATCGACCCCTCGATACAGCGTTTCCAAGCTCACCTCGAAAGCGAACTCCGGGACGCGAAGCAGGTCCCCGGGCTCGCGCCATTCCTCGTCCGCCCAGTCGGCGCTGCGGCGGTGGACCCAACGTCGTGGGTGAAGGCCCGGCGGACACGGCTGTTTCGGGTTGCACCTGGACGACGGCGCCTGCGGACTGCAGGTCATCGGGAACGTGTTTGTGCGCTCGGGCGGCTTGAAGAGCCCGCGCAGCAATGAAGGTCCCGGCAAGGACGCCAAGGGGAACCTGGAGCTGCAGGATGATCCCGGATTCGTCGATCCGGAGAACATGGACTTCCGGCTGAAGACCGATTCGCTGGTCTTTGAAAAGATACCGGAGTTCAAGCAGATCCCGTTCGAGAAGACAGGCTTGCGGGGAGCGGCCGGCGCCAATTAGCCCGTGGCAACTGCCAGGCCTTGTGCAACCTGCTCTCAGAGGCTATGGTATGTCCATGGCGATCTGCATCGCAGGAGATGGGCTTCAACACGATCATGGTTCACGTCTACCGCAACAATCAGCTACACGGCGGCCTCCCGCACCCAACCGGCTCACTGCAGCCGACTGATCATTGGCTCCCACGACACGAGGCCGTGGGGGGGGCGACGTCGTTGCACTTTCATGTCGCCCAACCGGGCCGGGGTGAGGGCCGCGGCCGGTTCGGGGGTCGCGTTGGCCGACAGTCGCCGGATGACCTTGGCGACGGGACTCCCGTCATCGCTCCACCACGCCGGGCAGGCTGCCGACGCAAAGCGGCTTCCCCGCCGCCTCACGCGCCCGCTTCCTCCGCGATCGCCTTCACCACCTCCAGATCCGGCCGGAAGTCGGCCGCGTGATACGAGCTGCGCACCAGCGGCCCGCTCGCCGCGTGCCGGAACCCTTTCTCGATCGCGATCGCCCTCCATCGCTCGAACTGCTCCGGCGCGACATACTCCACTACCGGCAGGTGCCGCGGGCTGGGCCGCAGATACTGACCGATCGTCAGCACCGAAACGCCGTGCTCCAACAGATCGTCGAGCGCCTGCTCCACCTCCCCGGGCCGCTCCCCGAGCCCCACCATCAGGCCGCTCTTGGTGGCCACCTTCCCGTCCACCATTTCGCGCGCCATCCGGAGCACCCGCAACGACCTGCCGTACTGCGCCCGATTCCGCACAAGCGGCGTCAACCGTTCCACTGTTTCCACATTGTGATTGAACACGTGCGGGCGGGCCTCCATCACCAGCCTCACTGCGTCCTCCTTCTCGTTGAAGTCCGGAACCAGCACCTCGACGATGATCCCGGGGTTCTCCGCCCGCACCGCTTCGATCGTCCGCTTGAAGTGTTCCGCACCGCCATCCGGGAGGTCGTCCCGCGCCACCGCCGTAATGACGAGATGCCTCAGTCGCATGCGCTTCGCGGCCTCCGCCACCCGGACCGGCTCATCCTCCTCAAGCGGGTCCGGCCGGGCCGTCTTCACCGCGCAAAACCCGCACGCCCGCGTGCACTTCTCGCCCGCGATCATGAACGTCGCCGTTCCCCGCCCCCAACACTCCCAGCGGTTCGGACACTGGGCCTCCTCGCACACCGTCACCAGCTTCAGGTCCCTCACCAGCGACTTCGTCGACCAGAACTCCGGCTCGTGCGGCAGGCGCACCCGTATCCACTCCGGCTTCCTCGCCCGGTGCAACGCCGGGTCCATCCGCATCTTCGGTCCATGACATCCGCTCATCCGGGCTCAGGCTACGCCGCCGCCCCGCGTTTGCAACCCCGTCGTGGCGGGCGGCGCCAGCAAAGCGCAGGCGGCAGCCTCCCCGGCACCCCGGCTCCGAAACCTCAAACCTGCTCCGCCTACCGCCGCCCCTCGAAGGCTCGCGAGACCGTCAAAGCGTCCGCGTGCTCAAGATCGCCCCCCGCCGGCAAGCCCTGCGCCAGACGCGTTACCCTGCAATCGCGCCCCTCGAGCAACTCCCCAAGATAACTCGCGGTGGCCTCCCCCTCGACGTCCGCACTGAGTGCAAGGATGACCTCCACCCCCGGCAGATCCCCGATCCGCCGCATCAGCTCCCCGATGCGCAGATCTTCCGGCTTCACCCCGTCCAGGGGCGAGAGCTTTCCCCCAAGGCAATGATACAGACCCCTGAACGCCCCCGACCGCTCGATCGGCAGGACATCCGTCGCCTCCTCGACCACGCACATCACCCTCCGGTCCCGCCCCGCGCTCGCACAGACCGGACACCCGTCGGCCGTCGCAAAAAAGCCACACTCGGGACACGCAACAACCCCCCGCGACGCCTCCAGAACCGCCTCCGCCAGCCCCGCGGGATCCGCTTTCGGACTCCGCAGCAGCCACAGCGCGATCCGCTCCGCGCTCCGGGACCCCAGCCCCGGAAGACGCTTCAGTTCGTTGATCAGGTCCGTAACCGGCGATGGATAATCCGCTCGCGCCATATCTAACAGGAAAACGGCTATAGTCTGTTTCTTACGAACCGGCGCCTCCGCCCGCTCCCTCTCCGCGCCGCCGCCCCTTCCTCTCCGGCGCGGTCCGGTTGCCGGTTCGTCCCTCGCTCCCGCCCCGGTTCATCGGGATGACCTTGCCCCCACCCACCGCCTCCGCCCCCTCGCACGGCAGGGCGTGAAAACGCGACCACACGATCGCGAGCGCCCCGCTCGAGGCGCCCGCCGCCAAGACCGCCAGCGGGCTCCAGAACACCCCCCACAAGACCAGAACCGGCGAGGCCGCCGCCACCAGCACCAACAGCGTCAACAAGGTCAGGACCCGTCTCGCCACCCCCGGGATGTCAAACAACAAACCCGCCACAAGATAAACCGACACCACCAGCAGCAACGGCTCCCACCACGGGGCCACCCCGCCCTCCCCCAATGCAAATCCAGCTTGCCGGTAAAGGCCGAGCAGCATCTCGTTGCCCGCAGACACCAACCCGGAGGCCCACAGCACCAACCCAAGGGCGAGCGAAAAACTCCCCGTCAGCACCACCCCCGCCACGGGATGCCCCAGACACTCCGACGGTTCCGCTTTCACGTTTTCCTCATGCAGACGTTGCGCCAGGCGCCTCGCCCCCTTCCCCGGGAGCCCCACGATACGTCCGAACCACCAGGTCACTCAAGTATTTGTCGGGATCTTCAACCGCCTCCACCCCCAGTTCGAACCGGGTGCGCCCCGTATTCTTCTGGATCAGTTTCAGCCCGTAGGGCACGTCGCGAAACCGCTGCCGGCTCAGGCCCAGCACACTCCTTCCCTCGTTCGCCGCCTCCTCCGCCAGTTTGCCCGCCGCCTCGTCGCTGATGACCAGTTCCACCCCATGCTGATCATGAAAGTCCCGGCAGAACACACCCAGTTCCCTCCGCGCGTTCTCCAGGTCCGCCTTCTTGCCAAGGGCACGGTAGTGCTCCAGAAACTCCTCCCGCCGGTCGATCAACTCCGCGGTGATCCGGAGTTCCTCCACCGGCGTCCCGGGCAACTCGAATTTGAAATCCCTCAGAAGACGCTCGCAAACCGTCATCAGGGCCCGCGCCCCCGTCTTCTCCAACTCCGCCAGCTTCGCGATGCGCTCGATCGCGCTGTCCTCGAACCGCGCCGATATCCCGTAGGCCTCGAACTCCCTCTCATACTGCCGCAGCAGGCTGCCCTCCGAATACTTCATGATGTTCACGAGGTCCTTCGCCGTCAGCCGCTCGCAGACCACCCGCACCGGCAGCCGGCCCACAAATTCCGCCTCGAACCCGTAGTCGATGAAGTCCTGCGTCTCAACCCGCTTGAACAGCTCTCCGTCCATCGGTTGCTCCACCGGTTCCGCCCCGAACCCAATCTGCCCCTGGTTCAACCGGCGCCGCACCACCTTCTCGAGTTCCGAAAACGCGCCGCTCACGATGAACAGGATATGCCGCGTGTTGATCGTGTCCTTCCCGCTCATCGCGCCTCCGCGCTGCATGTTCATCATCGCCTTGAGCTGCCCCCGGATATCCATCGGATTGGTCAAGGGCACCTCCGTCTCCTCCATCAGCTTCAGCAACGTCGTCTGCACCCCCCGCCCGCTCACGTCCCGCCCGATCATCTCGCCCCGCGTGGCCAGCTTGTCGATCTCGTCGATGTAGATGATCCCGAACTCCGCAAGCTCCACATCTCCGTCGGCCCGTTGCACCAGCTCCCGCACCAGGTCGTCCACATCACCCCCCACATACCCCGTCTCCGAAAACTTCGTGGCATCCGCCTTCACAAACGGCACCCCGATCAGCTCCGCGATGTGCTTCACAAGATACGTCTTCCCCACCCCCGTCGGCCCCACCACGATCACGTTCTGCTTCTGCAGCTCCACCCCCTCCGGAAGCCGCCCCCGCTCGTCTTCCATCGCGCAAAGATGCTTGGCGTGATTGTAATGGTCGCACACCGCGATCGCGAGGGCCTTCTTGGCCTCGTCCTGACGGATCACATACCGGTCAAGGTGCGCCTTGATATCCCGCGGTATCAAATTGAAGTCGAAGATGCTCTCCTTCGCGACGCGCTTCTCCTCATCGTCCTTTCCTTCCGTCGCCGCCGGCGCCCCGCCCATCACCGGGACATGGAATCCAACCCTTCCCATTCCCCCAAACATCTCCTGAAACCCCCGCTGCAGCTCTTCCGGGCTGAATTCTCTCCGCTCTTCGTCCGCCATCAAAACCACTCTCCGTCCCCTTCGCCGATTGTCAATCCGCCGAATCCTCTCCGCAAACCCTTCCGCCGCCCCCGCTCCAACACTCAAAACGGTTCTCGTCCCGGATCCCAAACGGCCCGCGGGCCCCGCCTCCCCGCCCGCCATCGCGCCGGGTTGGGTTCCGATGTAGCATGGTGCGGAAAACTCCCGACGCTAGTCAGGATATCTTAAGCACCAAGGTGGAAATCCCAAATCATTTCAAGAATCCAAAGTAATTTGCATGAGGTCCCGGGTCGTTCGTAATGGCCATGCGCAAGAGCCCTCCATCACTGCGAAACCTGCAAATTCTCACACGCGAACCCGGTCATGAACACCACCGCCCCCTCCCTCGCCATCCTTTCCATCAAGCCGCCCTCTCCCCCCGTCACCACCTTGAGCGTGGTCATGCCGGTCTGCGGCGACCCGTCCCGACTGGACTCGATCATCTCCCACCTCTCCGGCCTCGCCAGCCGCCTCGCGCAACACTGGGAAATCATCCTCGTCGATTACGGCCCCGACGCGAGGAGATGGCAGGCCTGCCCCCAACCGGGCAACCGGAGCCGCATCCGCCGCTTCCGCCTCCTGAACCGCCAAGGCTTCGACAAGGCCCTCGAGTTCGGGCGCTCCAAGGCCGGCGGGACCATCGTCCTCACCGCCGTCCCCGAGGCCGCCCACCGGCCCGGCGACAACAACGGCTCGGCCCCCAAGACAGCGCCCCGCCACAACGGCCATCCCCGCCCAACCACCCGCGCCACCAACCGGCGCTGCCTCCGCGATCTCGTCCCCAGCACCACTCACCACTAATGAGGCGGGGCCTCGGACCATGATGCAGGATGCAAGACGCAGGGCACACGGGACTGCATCCTGAATCTTGCACCCT
>CAYPUM010000095.1:0-9939 GCA_964413545.1 uncultured Roseibacillus sp.
GCTCATGGGCCATGCCGGCCGCGAGCTGGCCGAGGGTCGCCATCTTGGCGGAGTAGACCAGTCGCTCCTGGGTGGCCTTGAGTTCTTCAAGGGTGGCGGACAGTTCGTCGCGCTGGCGCTCGAGCTTCGCATTCAGGCTGCGGACCTGCACGAGGAGCTGGGTGGCGCGCCGGTTGCGCCGCGCCATCGAACGCAGAATGACCGTGATCAGGTAATTCGAGAGACCCGGGCTCCGATGGATCGCCTCGCGAACCTCGCCGCGCGTGAGAACGAGGGCCCGCACCTCGGTCGCGGCCCGGCAACTGAAGAAAACGGGGTTCTGCAACGACAACGACATCAACCCCACGATGCGGCCGGCACTCTCGGAGTGAAAGGTCACGTCCTCCCCGTCGATGGTCCGGAAGAGCTTCACCCGGCCGCGAAGAATGATCCAGATCGTCCCGGGGTCGTCGCCTTCGTTGACGATGATCTCTCCGGGGGAGTAGGTGCGGCGGCCGGGGCGGTTCAGGATGCGGTCGAACTCCTCGATCATGGCCTCTTCGACCTTGGCGTCGGTCATCTTGTCCACGCCGATGACGGAGTGCTGGACCTCGTTGAGGCGCGAGGACAGGCGCTCGAGGTTCTCCTTGGCGGAGCTGAAGGCGCCCGCCAGCGCCGAGAGGTCCAGAAGCCCGTCGAGGTCGTCAATGAGATGCGGTGCGGTGTGCACCACGTAGTCCGTAAGCTGTCGTTGAAGAAGATGCTGCAATCGGCCGGTTCCAAAGCCGGGATCGAGCCGCGCCTGCATCAAGCCCCGCTGGAGCAGGGCGTCGACCGCCTCCCGATCGTCGGGACGGTCCAGAAGAACCTTCCGCGCCCCGCGGAGCAACGGGTCGCGATCAAACTGCCCGAAAAGATCAGACCCGTGAATCGCAGCCAGTCCAAGGCAACAGAAGACCAGCGGAACATCGTCGCCCGCCCGTCGGGCCTCGCGGGCCCTCGCCAGAAGGGCCTCGCCGGCATCAAAGGACTCGAACTCCAGCACCCCCCCGGCAAGTCCGCGCAGAGCCTCCGCCAACCGCACAACAACCTGCGCGTCGGGGTGCGAACAGAGGACAAGACAGCTCATGGAAAATTCCCCGGACGGTTCACAGGACGCCCGCCATCCGGAGCAGCGTCGGCAAGAAGAGATAGTTGAGGATGAGACCCGCAATGGCAATCATACTCCCGGTGGCCGCCATCTGCCTCGTGCTGAAACTCCCCGCGCTGTAGGCAATGGCATTCGGCGGGGTGCTGATCGGCAGCGCCATCGCCATCGAGGCGCCCAGCGCCACAAAGACAAGAATCGTCACGGCGCTCCCCCCGGCCGACACCGCCACCGCCACCGCAATCGGCGCCAGAAGGTTGGCGGCGGCGCTGTTGGAAATAAAGGTGCTCATCGCAAGGGCCGTCAGGCACATCATGCCGCCAAGGACGGCCGGAGCCATCGCCTCCCAGCCGATCAATCCCACCACCCACGCGTCGAAACCGGTGCGGGAGACCCCGATGCCAAGGGCGATCCCCCCCGCCACCAGCCACAGAACGTCCCATTCAAGCTGCCGGAACTCCTTCGCCCCGACCACGCCCGTCACGAGAAGGATGGCAATCGGAAACATCCCCACCACGTAGGAATTGATCCCGTGGAGGGTGCCGGTGACCCACATCAGGATCGTGAAGAGGGCGGTGGCGTAGAAAATCCACGCCTTGCCGGACGTGGCCCACTTCACGTTCATGTCGATCTCGACGGCGCTCTTCGAGCTGGGATACATCAGGAGAATCAGAAGCCACGCCGCCACCATCAGGACGAGCGCGATCGGCACCGCGAACAACATCCACTGCAGGAACGAGCACTGCCCGACAACTTCTCCGGTCTCAGGATTGATCTTGCTCAGCGCGCCCAGCACGATGGCATTCGGGGGCGTGCCGATGGGGGTGCCCATCCCCCCGATGTTGGCGGCAAAGGGCACCCCAAGGGCCAGCGCGACACGGAATCTGTCGCCCGCATCGAGGCGCTGGATGATGGGCAGCACGACCGCCATGATGGTGGCCGTGGTGGCGGTGTTGCTCATCCACATCGAAAGCACCCCCGTGATCAGCATGAGACCGAGCAGCACCCGCGACGGCCTGACACCGAACGGCTTCAGCATGATCGCCGCGAGGTTCCGGTCCACCCCGAACCGCGCCGCCCCGAAAGCCAGAAAAAAACCCCCCAGAAAGAGAATCAGAACCCGGCTCGCAAGGCTGTTGAAATACACCGTGTAAGCCGGCGGCCCCGCCTCGCCAAATCCCTCCGCCACCCCCCACGCCCACCCCAGATCCTGCGAAACGTCCGACAAAAAGAGAATCAGCAGCAGAATCACCAGCGCCGACGTCGCAAACAGCGCCACCGCCTCCGTCACCCACAAAACCACCGCCAGCAGAAATATCGACAGCAAACGATGCCCCGCTTCCGACAAACCCTCGATCTCAATGAAAAAGGGCGCCAGAAAACCCAACAGGGCCGCCAGGATCGCAAGCGACCGGCCGGTAAAGAGATCGCGGAACGATTTCATGACGCCGCCGCGCCGTAAGCCACGCCCGCCGAATCGCGCAACCCTTCAAGAAAATCCGCACAGCAATCGGCACCCCCAGCCCGAGACGACCCTCGAACCGGCATCTGTTCCCGACGCCACCTTGCGGCGCGCCGGAAATAACAAATTTTCACATATCTTTTTCAGAAACATGAAATTGTTTTTCCCGTGCCGGGTTTCAATGGCCGGATTTTCCTGAGTGTCCGGTGTTGTCAGGTTCGAATTTTCGGTCCCCCCGTGCTTGTCCGTCCCTGGACGCCATTCTCGTGCGTAGAACCCATTGGGACTCGGAATTACCCTTCAGGATGGATAAATGGCCCTATATACCAAAGTCTGGTTGCTTCGCGTCGTCTTATATTGACCTATACCTGAGGAAGAGTCAGGATGAAGATATTGGGAACGTGTCCGGCCTGACCAACACGAAAACCCGGCAACGCGACAAGTTTACCCTGAATCGATGACGCAGAGGGAACAGCTCAAGGCGGCTGAGGAAGAGGAGCGCAAGAACCCGGGCGCAAGTGAGGGATTGTTGCGCCTCCTTGTCGAACGGGCGCCGGTGGCGATGGGGATTTTCGACCGGTCGGGGGCCATCGAATACGCCAATCCCGCCCTCCGGCTGCACTACGGGGACGAGCTGGCGCAGGCCCGCGATGTGCGCGAGTTCGTGAGCCTCGCCAATCCGGATCGGGCGAAAGTCGAGGAGGCGCTGTCCTATCTGAGCGAGAAGATTTTTACCGCGCCGCAGGAGGAAGGCGAGCCGGAGCCGTTCGAGGGCGAGGTGGTCACTCCGGCCGGCACGAGACGGGTTCTGTTCCGTCCGGTGGTCGTCGGTTCGAAGGTGGTGGGGGTTCTCGATGACATCACGGCGTATCGCCGGGCCGAGGAGCTGGAAGCGATCAACCGCGCCCTGCGCGAATCGGAAGCGAAGTACCGCAAGCTCCACGACAGCCTGCGGGACGCCTACGCCGCGGTCGACGTGGACGGACGGATCGTGGAGTGCAATCCGGCCTTCGAAGAAATGGTCGGGTACTCGCTCGATGAACTCCGGCAGATGACCTACTTCGACCTGACCCCGGAACAGTGGCATGCGCATGAAGCCGATTCGATCAAGAAGCAGGTCATCGCGCGCGGATACTCCGACATCTACCAGAAAGAGTACCGCTGCAAGAATGGAACCATTATTCCCGTCGAGCTGCGGTCCTTCCTGATCCAGGACGACGAGGGAAACCCGGAAGGAATCTGGGCCATCATCCGGAACATCTCGAAGCGCCGGCGCCTCGAAGAGGAACTGAAGAAGTCCAAGGCGCACCTCGAGGACGTGGTGAACACGCGCACCCTCGAACTGCGGGAAAGCATGGCCCGCTACAAAACCCTCTTCAACATGCTGGCCGACATGATCCTCGTGATCAGCGCCGAGGGTCGCATCCTTGAAGTCAACCGAGCCGCCTCGATCATGCTGGGATACTCGCAGGAGGAGTTGCTGGCGATGCACTTGGCCGGCTTCCCCTGCGACCTGCGGCCCGAGCAGCGGGAGCAGTACCTCCGGGACGCCCTCGCGGGCCGGACCGTCAGCATGGATTGCGAGCTGCGCCGGAAGGACGGCGCGCGGCTTCCGGCCCAGGTGCGGGCCGTCCCCGCGCAGTTGGAAGGCAGCACCGTGGTGATCGCCAGTTTCCGCGACGTGTCGAAATCCCGGCAGGCCATGCAGGCCTTGCAGGAGAGCGAGGACCGGTACCGCCACCTCGCGGCGGCCAGCTTCGAGGGCATCGGAGTGATCGTGGACGGCATTATTCTCGACGCCAACGAGCAGCTCGCCTCGATGCTCGGATACGAACTGGCGGAGGTGGTCGGACAGCCGACCCTGGATTTCGTCGCGCCCGCCTCCCGGGCCGTCGTGGCCCGGCACATCCAATCCGGATCCGAGGAACCCTACGAACTCGAACTCCTCCACCGGGACGGGACCACCATTCCGGTCCAGGGGCAGGGCCGGATGACCGACTGGCATGGGCAGCCCGCCCGGGTGTCGGTCGTCCGGGACCTGCGGGAGGCGAAACGTCTCGAAGCTGAACTGAGCGCGCAGCAGGCAAAGCTGGCCCAAGCGCAGAAACTGGCGCTGCTCAGCGAGGTCAGCGCCGGGATCCTGCACCAGGTCGCGCAACCCCTCAGCATCATTTTCAACAACGTGGCCGCCGCCATGGACGCCATCGACAAGTGCGAATCCTGCGCGTGCCCCGCCGGGGAACCCCTCCTCGACCTGAACGGCCAGCTCAAGACCCTTCGAAGGACGATCATCAACCTTCGCACCCTGGCCCACCCGAAGCGATCGCATCAGGCGTCGGCCGATCTCAATGGCATCGTCGAGGAGGCGGTCGAAGCGGCGCGACCCGCGGCCGAACGCCACGAGGTGCGTTTGGAAACCGAGCTGCAAACCGGGTTGCCTTCGGTCCGGGCCGATCCGGTGCAGCTCAACCAAGTCTTCGCCAACCTTCTGCGCAATGCGGTCGACGCCGTGGCGTCATGCGATCCGGATCGACGAACCGTCACGATCACGACCCGGGCCGACGGTCCGGACGGGGTGGAGGCGACGATCCGGGACGAGGGCGGGGGGATCGCTCGGGAAGCGCTGTCCCGTCTGTTCGAGCCCCTCTTCACCACGAAGCCGGACGGGATGGGCGTCGGCCTTGCGCTCGCCCGCACCATTGTCACCGCCCACGGCGGAACCATCGAAGGTTTCAACAACCAGGACGCCCCCGGCGCCAGCTTCCGCGTCGTCCTGCCAACCGGAAAGGAGGCCGAGTGAGCACCTCCGACCATCTCGTCGCCGTCCTTGACGACGAACCGAAGGTCCTGCGCAGTCTGAAGCGGCTCTTGACCGGCCGCGGCTTCACGGTGCGGCTCCACAGCGACCCGGAGGATTTCTTCCGCGCCGGATTGCCGGACGTGCCGTCCTGCCTGTTGCTCGATCACCAGCTCGGCGAGGAGATGACCGGTATCGAGGTCCAAGCCGAGATGTTGCGCCGCGGCTGGACGATCCCGATCATCTTTCTCACCGCCCACTGGAACGTGCACTCGATCGTCCGCGCCATGCGGGCCGGAGCGGACGGTTTCCTCACCAAGCCTTACGACTCCGAGGAACTCGTGCAGGAAATCCGGCGAGCCCTCGACCATGCCCGCAAGACGCTGGCATCCACACGCGAAAGCGCCGAGTTGCGGGCCCGCGCCGCCAGGCTCACCAAGCGTGAACACGAGATCGTCAGCCACGTCATCACCGGCAGGATCAACAAGGAAATCGCCCACACCCTCGGCCTCTCGGTCGTCACCGTCAAAATCTACCGCGGGCGCGCCATGCGAAAACTCGGCGCCGGGAACGCCGCCGAACTCGCCCGCCTCGCCGCCCTCGCCGGCATCACCGGCATCACCGGCAACCCCCCCTGACATGACCGCCCGGAAAATCTGACCAGACTTCCCACTGCCTGAACATCCTCCCAGCCGGACGTAGGTTGCGTGGCGAGGTGTTCACAGCGCCCCGCGGGTCGTGTGTTCCCGCGGGGCGCTCGCTTTTTATCATCGGGCAGTTCGATACGCACCTTGGCGTCGCTGCTGAACGGCCGGCATGGTTTGCCGCGAAGGCGCGCCCCCCAGGGCGGCGAGGGCGTTGGCGGAGATCGCGGCGTGGTCGTTGGTCCCGCCAGCCATGGCATAGACCGCGCCGCCGAGGTCTTCGTGCTTGATCCCGGCGCTCTCTTCGGCGTCGAGGTAGTCCTCGACCGACACACGGGCGGGCTTCCTGATCCCGGTCGCCGTCACGGAAGCATTCATACTCAACCCCCCGCGTTGCGCAAGGAGGCGGTAGCTCCGCACGGGGGGCATCCCGGCCTACTCGTCCTTCGCCGCGGCGGCGGCCTCTTTGATGACGGCCTGGTCCTCTTCGGAGAGGTTGGCGACCGGGTAGTCGACGGCCTTGCCGTTGGCGAGCTTGAAGCGGACCGAATCGCCGTTGATGGCGAGGACGGAGGCGGTCATCGTCCTGCCTTCGGCGTTGGTCCATGTCCGCGACGGGATGACGGGTTCCGGGAGGGCCGCGAGTCTTGACCCGCTCTCGTCATCCTCCTTCTCGACGTCCTTGAGCGCCTTCTTGATGACGCGGTCGAAGTCGTCCGCACCGGGGTGTCCGGCAAACACCAGCTTCCCGGAGGAATCGAATACCACCGCGTGCGGGATGCCCTGGAGGGTGGGTGGCCGGGAGCTGTTCCTCGTGATCGGGAACTCAGCCTTCACCTTCCTTGTGATCTTCTCGATGGCGTCCTTGGAGCTGCCCTGCACCTCGTCGGCGATGATGGTGAGGCCCTTGTCTCCGTATCGTTTGTCCATCTGAACCAGATGGGGCATTGCCGCAATGCAGGGCGGTCATCCCGTTCCCCAGTATTCGATCACCACCACCCGTCCTTCGAGATCCTCCTTCCTGACCTCGTCCCCGCTGATGGTTTCCCCGATCTTGTAGTCCGAAAGCGATTGGTCGGGAAGCTCGGCGGCCGCGACCCATGCCCGGGAAACAGCAAGCGCCGCCGCAGCCGCTACAAGGACCATTGGACGGATTCTCATGGCGCATGATCCCTAAACCGGGTCCGGTCCGGAAGCAACCGAATTCGTCCGGTCCCGGCCCAAGGCGTTCCGGCCCGGTCTTCGATTCCCTCGGCGCCGGCCCGAGGGGCGCAACGACAGATGCCACCGGGGGGCACGGGACTGCCCGCCATGCTCGATGCCCCGAAGCATGACCGGTTCGTCACCGCCCGCGGCGCTCCGCTTCGCCGGAGCGGGCGCCGTCGCGGAGGGCCTCGCGGAGGATCTCGACCGGGTGAAGGGCCCGGCGGCCGGCGCCGTCCTTGATCTGGTGGCGGCAACTGGTGCCGGGGGCGGCGATCAGAACATCGGCGGGTTGCTCGCGGACGGCGGGCAGAAGAACGAGTTCCGCCACCTTCATGGAGACTTCGTAGTGTTCGCGCTCGTACCCGAAGGCGCCCGCCATCCCGCAGCAGCCGGACGGAATCAGGCGCACCTCGTAGTTGGCGGGCAGTTCAAGCATCCGCACCGTGGGCACGACCGAGGCAAGGGCTTTCTGGAAACAGTGGGCGTGCAAACGGATCAGACGCGGCTCGTCGATGAAGGCGTCCGGACCGATGCGGCCGCCGTCCACCTCCCGGGCGATGAACTCGTCGATCATGAGACAGCGCTCGCCGAGACGACGCGCCGTGGCACGCAGGCCGGCCGGGACGAGTTCCGGGTATTCGTCGCGGAAGCTGAGGATGGCGGACGGCTCAATGCCGAGCAGCGGCGCCTCGCCGGTGATGACCTCCGCGAGAAGCTCGACGTTGCGGATGGCAATCCGCCGGGCCCGGCGCAGGAGGCCTTTCGAGAGCAGCGCGCGGCCGCTTTCAACATGACGCGGAATGACGACCTCATACCCGAGCCGTTCAAGCAATTCCACCGCGGCCCGGCCGACCGGAACGTCGTTGATCCCGGTGAACTCGTCGTTGAACAGGTAGACCCGGCGGCCCGCCGAGGCGGCGCCCCGAGGCCTGCCGCGCATCCACCGCGAAAGAGTCCGGCGGTGAAGAAGCGGGATCGAACGGTCGGGATGGAAACCGACGGCGCGCTTCGCAAGACGGGCCAGCGGCTCGTTGCCGAAAACGAAGTTCCACATCCACGGCAGGTGCGAAGCAAGCCGTCCGGCCCGCGCGAAGCTGCCGACAAGGCGGCTGCGAAGCGGAACGCCGTTGGCGTCGTAGTAGTGCTGGAGGAACTCGGCCTTGAGCTTGGCGACATCGACATTCGACGGACACTCCGCCTTGCAGCCCTTGCAACTCAGGCAGAGGTCCATGACCTCGCGGATCTCCTCGCTGTCGAACGGGTTCGGGCGCCCGGAGCGCGTGAGAATCTCGCGCAGGATGTTGGCGCGGGCGCGGGTGGTGTCCTTCTCGTCGCGGGTGGCCATGTAGCTGGGGCACATCGTGCCGCCCCCGAGGTGGGTCCGGCGGCAGTCCCCGGACCCGTTGCAGAGTTCCGCGCCGCGCAAAATGCCGCGGCTCTCGCTGAAGTCGAATACGGTCTCAAATTCCCGCGTCTCCTTGCCGGCGTCGTAACGCAGCGAGCTGTCCATGGGCGGCGCCTCGACGATCTTGCCGGGGTTGAAGATGACGGCCGGGTCCCACGCGCGCTTCACCTCGCGAAGGAAGGCGCAGCAGGATTCCCCAAGGACGCGCGGGATGAGTTCGCCGCGCAGGCGCCCGTCGCCGTGCTCGCCGCTGAGTGAGCCGCGGTAGCGTTTCACGAGATCCGCGCTGTCTTCGGCGAGGGCACGGAAACGGGCCCGGTCGCCGGGGCTCTTGAGGTCGAGCAGCGGCCGCAGGTGCAGTTCCCCCGCGCCCGCATGGGCGTAGTGCACGCACTCGGCGCGGTGTTTCGCAAGCAGGGCGTTGAAGTCGCGGATGTACTCCGGCAGTTCGCTCACATGGACCGCGGTGTCTTCGACCACCGCGACCGGCTTCGCATCGCCGGGGACGTTCGAGAGGACGCCAAGGCCCGCCTTGCGAAGGTCCCACACCTTCCCGGTCTCCTCGCCTCGCAGGACCGGGAAGTGGGTCCCCAACCCCGCCTCGCGCAGCCGCGCCGTCAGCCGCCCGACTTCCGCCTCCGCCTCGGCCATCTCGTCGGCCCGCATCTCGACCAGAAGAATGGCGGCCGGATCGCCAACCACGAAGTCGCGATTGCGGCGCTGTTCGCGATTCGCCTTCGTGCATTCAAGGATGTAGTGGTCGATCAGCTCGCAGGCGTGACAGTCGTGTTCCATGGCCAGCCGCGCCGCGCGCAGGGACTCGTCCACGCTGCCAAAATGCGCCGCCAGCAGGGCGGCCTCGCACGGCGGACACGGAACACACGCCAGCTTGAATTCGGTGGCGAGCATCAAGGTGCCCTCGGAACCCGCCAACAGCTTGCAGAAGTCGAAAGGATTCTCCGAGCAAGGATCAAGGACCCCGGCGTCCATGAGCAGATCAAGAGCATAGCCGGTATTGCGCCGGCCAAGGGCGGGGTCCGGGTAGTTCTCCGCAATGGTCCGGCGGTTCCCGCCGTCGCCCAGCAGTTCCCGAATCTGTCGGTAGAGCCGGGTTTCGAGCCGCTCGCACGGGCCCTCGCACTTCGCCTCGAACCCGGCCGCATCCAAGGCATGAAAGCACGCCTCCGAGCCGTCGCTGAGGAATCCCCGCACTTCAAGCAGATGCTCGCGGGTCGAGCCATACCGGATCGAGTTGGCGCCACAGGAATTGTTGCCGGCCATGCCGCCGATCATGGCCCG
>CAYPUM010000096.1:0-9871 GCA_964413545.1 uncultured Roseibacillus sp.
CAGGTTCCGAAATCGGGCCCCTACCGCGTATGCCTCGACTCGGACGCCGCGGAGTTCGGCGGGCACGGACGCATCGACCCCTCGGTGGTCCACCACACCATGGGCGACCCGCCCGTTCTCTCGCTCTACCTTCCCACCCGCACCGCCGTCGTCCTCGTCCCCGAGTGAACGGATGACGGGGTGGAGAGCCTCCTCATCGTCGGCCGCTATCGTTGCCGTCATCGCAAACCGGTCCGGGGCTCTGCCTCGTCAGTAGTCCTTCCGGCAGAAGATGACGGTGGCAAGGAAGAGGAAGAAACCTGCAAAAGCCACGGAGGTCACAGCATCCAGCCAGAGCGGGTGACGGGTTTCGAAGCGCCGCATGGCCTCCCGTTCATGAGGCCGGGACGGCAGCTCGAACATCAGGCTCAAGGTATCCTTGCCGGCGAGCCCGCCCCCGCCGGAAGAGCCGTTCACCTTGATGAGGGTCTTCAGTTGGAGCGTCATGCCGCGGGTCTTGGGCAAGGGGGTGCGCAGCGCGTTCACCGCCTTGTAGACCGACACCCATCCGGGCCCGGCATCCTCCCGCGGCTCGACATCCACCCACCCGCCGGGACTCGCGAAGTCGAGCTGCTTGCCCATCCGGGGAGTGAGATATGCGAACTCATAGACGATCCGCTCGCCCCATTCCCCCATCGCCGCCAGCGCCCAGACGACAAAGGCCGCCAGAAGCCCGAAGACGGTCGACCCCGACCACACCGCCACGAAAACGTGCACCACGTAAACCAGCGCAAACACCAGCACCAGCACCGGAATCGCCCAGAAAATCGTGAAGTTCCACTCCCCGAACCGAAACCCGAATCCCAGAAAAACGATCAGACTGAACAGCGCAATCTGAAGAAACACAAACAGCAGACTCCCCAGAAACTTCCCGAGAAACATGACCGATCGCCGCGGCGGCTTCGACAGGAAGAAGTCAATCGAACCCTCCCGCACGAATTCCGGAACGATCGGACCGCATGAAATCAACGCCAGCACGATCGCCACGAAGCTCAGCCACATCGGCACGATCCAGTTCGTGAAGAGGAGAAGATAGAACACCCGCGCCATCTCCTCGCCGCCCCGCAGCAACTCGTTCTCGAACCGCCACAACCCGAAAAAGACGCTGTAGCCCGTGTCGTCGAAGCCGATCGAAACGTAGGCAAGGGCCACGAACCCCGAAATGCCGAGAACCAGCCAGAAGAGCTTCTGCGAACGAAGCATCCGGAAGGAGTCCAGAAGAAGAATGCCGATCGTCTTCATTCCCGGCCTCCTCCCACGCTTTCGAGGAACAGATCCTCGAGCGATTGCCGTTTGACATGCACCCCCGCGATGACCGCCCTCCGGCTTCGCAGGGCGTCGATCACTCCCTGCACCGGCCCCGGGTCCTCGCCGCGCACTCCGACGCGGGCCCCGTCGACCTCGAATCCGTCGGCCCGGAAACGCGCCGCCAGTTCCGCGGGGATCTCCCCGGCCGCCTCCACCTCGTAACGCCGGCTGGCGGCGGTCAGGTCGTCGAGGCGGCCCTGCTTGACGACCCGGCCCTCCTTCAGGATGGCGACGGCGTCGCAGACCATTTCCAGTTCTCCGAGAAGGTGGCTGTTGACGAAGACGGTGCGTCCCTCGTCGCGCAGCTTTACGAGGAGATTGCGCATGTCGCGGCGGCCGGCGGGGTCCACTCCGTCGGTCGGTTCATCGAGCAAAACCAGTTCCGGGTCGTTCACAAGAGCCTGCGCCAACCCGATCCGCTGCACCATGCCTTTCGAGTAGGTTCCGACGCGGCGGTCCCGCGACTCCGACATCCCCACGAGGTCGAGCAGCTCCGCATTGCGCTGCCGGCCACGCCCGGCCGGCACCCCGGCCAACCCCGCCGCGTAGTCGACGACCTGCCTGCCCGTGAGATAGCCCGGAAAGCGGGCGCTCTCGGGAAGGTATCCGACGCGTCGAAGGACGTCTTTCCGGCCCACCGGTCGACCCAGCATGGTCCCCTCGCAGGTCGTGGGCCGGATGATGGTGGTCAGGATCTTGACCAGCGTGCTCTTCCCCGCTCCGTTCGGCCCGAGAAGCCCGAAGATCATCCCCCGCGGCACCTCCAGCGAGATCCCCCGCAGCGCCTCGACCCGGCCCCGGTAGATCTTCCGCACCCGCGAAAGTTCGAGCGCCGCCTCATCCATGGCGGTGTGCTACGCAAGATCTCCCCCGCGGGCAAGTCGCGATCACCAGAGCAGAGCGCCGGTGTGGAGGGCGGTGGCAGAGTCCCGCGAGAAACGACGCCACCGCTTTCGGCGCCTCACGTGCGTTCCTCATTCCCGGCCACCGATTCCACGACCGGAAGGAAGACCTCAATGAGAATGCCGCCTTCCTTCCGGTTGCGGACCGAGACCTTGCCCCTGAAGAGACGGATGATGTGCCTCGCCAAAGCCGCCCCCAGCCCGAAATCTCCCCCGTGCTTGACCAGGGCGCGTTGCCCCCCCACCTCGAAGAACGTTTCGAGCGCCGCGTCGGACAGGGGTTCGCCACGGGTCGCAATCGTCAGGCACGCCGAGCCCGCCGCGCGATCCGCCGCGAATGTCACGCGTTCATCGGCGGTCACACCGTGCCAGGCGGTGCGCAACAGGTCGCACAACGCGCGTTCCAGCAACTCCTGCTCGGCGACCACCACCGTTTCCGCTTCGTGCGCCAGCGCATCGGATGTATCGACTTGCAAATCCTCCTGCGCCAACCTCTCCAGAACGCTGTCGATGACCTTTCCCAGCGGCACCGGGAACATCTCGAAACATTCAGACGCCACATCGATCTTCTGCAAGGTCACGGCATCATCGATCAGCTTCACGATGCGCCGCCGCGAAGACTCGAAGTCCTCGTGCAACTCACGGTTGTCGGGCGTCTCGGGCAACTCGCGAAAGAGCAGCTCGAAAGCAGCAAAGACCCCGGTGAGAGGGGTCCGCATCTCGTGCGCCAGCGTGTGCAGCCACTGGTTCTTGGCATCGTCCCAAACGCGCAAGCGCCGATGCGCCTCCGCCAACTCGCTCACCCGCTCGCGAACAAGATCCTCCAAGTCAAGCTGATGCCGGCGCAAGCGCAGATGAGCCCTTGTGCGCGCCAGCACTTCCACTTCCGCGAAGGGTTTCGTCACATAGTCCACTCCCCCGGCCTTGAAGGCGCGCACCTTCTCGCTGACATTCGCAAAGGCGCTCAGAAAAATGATCGGAACGCCTCGCAACGACTCGTCCGTCTTGAAGCGGCGGCACACTTCGATGCCGTTCATGTCCGGCATGCCGATGTCCAGCAGCACAAGGTCCGGCGGTTCCTCGCGGGCCGCGGCCAAGGCCAGATCCCCTCGTGGAAACGCCCGGATATCTAATCCCTCGATCCGCAGCATCTCGCCCAGCACGTTCAGATTATCCGGCTCGTCATCCACGATCATGATGACGGGGCCTTCCACGGCTTCACTCATTGGCGGCTCCTTTCGTCGCATCGAGAAGCCGCTGCAGCCGCTCGTAATCATAGCGAGCCACCAGCTTCCGGATTCCGGCCGCGAGGGCTGAGTGTTCCTCCGCAAAGCCGTCGAGGACACGGTGCAACCCCCCGACGTCGCCCCGTCGCAATGCCTCCTCGAGCCCATCCCGTTCCGCTGTCCCAACCATGGCCAGCGCCTCCGCCGCCAGCCCGCTCTCCGCATCGCTCTCCTCTGAGGGCGGTTTTTCATACACGTAACGGACCCCGGTCACCCGGCCGATCTCCGCAAACAGGTGCTCCCGGCGCACCGGCTTGGATATGTAGCCGTCGGGTTGTGAACCGGCGGACGGGTCCCCGAAACAATCCGCAGGATCCGTCGCCGTCACCATCAACACCGGCAATTCGCTTCCGCCGGACAATTCGCGAATCCGCCTGATGCCCTCGCTGCCGTCCATGCCCGGCATGCGCTTGTCCATCAATACCACATCGATCCCCTGCGCGTCGCGCAAACGCTCCAGCGCCTCGGCGGCGTCGCCGGCCGTCTCCACCGCGAAGCCGGCCTCTTCCAGCATGGCACGGAGCATTCGGCGGCTGTTGCGGTCGTCGTCCACCGCCAGCACGCGACAGGATCGTTCGTCCGCTGCAAGGCGTCGCACGTTTCCGCAGGCCGGCCTCTCCTCCTCCGCGCCCGTCGCGACCTCCGCCCGCAACGTGAGCCGGAAGCAACTCCCCTCCCCCGGTTCGCTCGTGAGGTTGATGCGCCCGCCCAACGCCACGGCGTAGCGCCGACTCAGCGCCAGCCCCAACCCGGAGCCCCCTGAAGGCGTCCCGTCGTCCATCCCTTGCTCGAAAGCCTCGAAAATGCGCTCCCTATCCTGTGGAGAAATGCCGCAGCCGGTGTCTTGCACGCCCACCTCAATCAGCGCGTCATCCGGGCCGGCCTCCAAGACCGATGCCGACACGCGCACCAACCCCCTTTTGGTGAACTTCAGCGCGTTGCCCACCAGATTCAGCAGGATCTGTCGCAACTTGCCCTTGTCGGTCCGCACGAAGCGCGGAACCTCCGGAGAGATCTCGAACTTCAGCCGCAGGCCCTTCCCGGCAGCCCGCGGCGCGAACATCAGACGCACGTCCTCAAGCACCCGGCGGAAGTCGAAAACCTGAAGGGTCAGATTCACCTTGCTCACATCGTCGCGCACCAGCTCCAGCAGATCGTTGATCAGTTCCAGCAGATGCTCCCCGCTCCGCGAGATGACACCCAGCCGAGGACCGGTGGCGCACCCCTTGCACTCGCGCCCCAGGATCTGGGCATAGCCAAGGATGGCGTTGAGCGGCGTGCGGATCTCATGCGACATGTTTGCAAGGAAGAGGCTCTTGGCTCGCGCCGCCTCACGGGCCTTGTCGCGCGCGCGTATCAATTCCTCCTCGGTTCGCTTCAGTTCGGTGATGTCCACCCCGGAACACACCACGTAGTTGACGCCGCCGCCCGCCCCGGTCATCGGCGACCGCTGGATCGAGATACAACGCTCTTCTCCGCCGGCATTGCACATCCATTCCTCGCTGTGCGCCGCCTCCCCCGAGGCGAACACCGCCGCGTTGCGCTTGCGCCGCTCCTCCGCCGGACCGCTGTCGAACAGGTCCTGCAGGCTCTTGTTGAGCATCGCGTCTCTCGTCAGCCCGAAGAAGGCCGCGTGCTCCGCGTTGACTTCGCCGTAGGTCGACTCGTCGGTCATGCGCCAGATTTGGATGTTGATGTTGTCGAGCAGGTCGCGCAGTTCCTCTCCCGCCCGGGCCAGCGCCTCCTGCTCCCGTCGCGCCGCCTCGCTCTCGCGCAGACGTTCCTCCGCCTGCCGTCGCTCCGTGATGTCCACCCCGCTGGTGCGTACTCCCGTGAACCGTCCCCGGGCATCATAGAGGGGAACCCAAGAGATCGACATCCAGAACACCCTGCCGCTCTTGTGCACGCAACGGAGGTTCAGGTTCTCGCCGCGGCCTTCCGCCAAGGCCCGGCTCACCACCGGATCGAGGAGCGGACGGTCGTCCGGGTGCACGATCGTCTTCAGGAAGTCCGGCATCGCAAGACACTCCTCCACCGTGTAGCCGGTATAGCGCTCCACTGCGGAATTGACCCAACGCGGCCGCACGTCCAGACCCCACAATATCTCCACGTTGATCGTGCAATCCGCAATGGCGCGGAACTTCTCCTCGCTCTCCCGCAGCGCCTCCTCCATGCGCTTGCGTTCCGTGATGTCCATGTCCACGCCCAGCACCTTGACCGGAACGCCGTTCTGGTCACACCACACGCTCGACTGCGAGAGCATCCAACGGTACGACCCATCCCTGTGAAGAATGCGGAACTCGCTCGGGCATCCCGAACCGCGGCTTTCCACACAATCGCGCAAAACCTCCAGCGCCGGCTCCAGATCCTTCGGATGCACCCGTCGGGACCACTCTTTCAAGCTCTCGCCGATCTCCTCCTCGCAATAACCCAGTTGTCGTTTCCACTCCGAGGAATACCTTACCCGCCCGGATGGCAGGTCCCAGTTCCACAATCCGATGTTGCCCGCCTCGAGCGCCGACTCCCGGTGCCGGGCCGTCTCCCGCAACTCCTCGATCTCCAGTTCACGCCCGGCTTCACGCAAATGCGACTCTCGCAGCGCCGCCCGCAACTCCTCCAATGACATCGCCTCCACTTCCGCACCACTCGCCCCGTGCTCCCGCGCGATTTCCTCTGCGCGCGACCGGTTGCGGGTTTCGTTTTCGACCCCCCGTTTCTCGCTGACCATGACTTTCTTCCCTTCCTCGATTCAACCCCGGTTCGACCTTTTCCTCCCCAGCAGTCGGGAATGTTCTTTCAAATAATCGGACATTAAGCAAGGGTCGAATTCTAACATCCGGCCCCGACGGCGGGGCGGCGCGCATCCCGTCCGTGGGGACGTTTCTTCCAGTTGCGGACCGGCACGATCAGGGCTATCAATCGCCCGCATGAAGCGAGTTGCGCTGCCGATCATCCTTGGTCACCTCGCCCTCGCGGCCGCGTCCTGCGAGGAGTCCCGCGATCCCGTTCTTCCCGAAAGCGAAATGAAAGACAAAGCCACCGACGCCGAAACCATCCCGGAGGGTCACGAGACGATCACCCTCGGGGGGGGCTGCTTCTGGTGTGTCGAGGCCGTCTATCAGAAGCTCGACGGCGTGCACTCGGCCGAATCGGGCTACATGGGGGGCCACGTCGCCAACCCGACCTACGAACAAGTGTGCTCGAAAACGACCGGCCATGTCGAGGTGGTCCGTCTCAGATACGACCCCGAAACGATCTCCACCGAAGACATCCTCGCATGGTTCTGGGAAATCCACGACCCCACCAGCAGAGACCGTCAGGGCGCCGATGCCGGCCCTCAATACCGTTCCGTCATCTTCTGCCATACCGGGCAACAAGGAAAAATCGCCGCCGCCTCGAAGGAAGCCGCTCAAAAACGCTTCGAGAAGCCGATCGTCACCGAAATCCGGAAGGCGGGCCCCTTCTACAAGGCGGAACCCGGCCACCAGGACTTCTACTTCCGCAACAAATCCTACGGATACTGCCGCGCCGTCATCCAGCCCAAGCTCGAGAAGCTGAACCTCGATCGATGACAAGCTCGAAAGCCTTCTTCAGCCACCTCAAGAAGCGGGGCTTTTGTTTTGAGCAAACCCATCTGACCAATCATCACTTCTTTTTAAAGTATTGTGCTATTGTCTTGAAGTTCTAAAAACTAAAGTTTCTTGATTAAAACGATCCCAGCCGTAGATTGAGGCGTGCCTGTGGGTTACGAGTATGACCTCGACTGCCGCGTGATTGCGGTGGCGGGCTGGGATGTGGTGACGCTTCCGGAGTGGGAGGACTACCTTGCCGCAGCAGCGGCGCTTCCCTCGGACCTGCGAGGCGCCATCGAGTATGTCGATCTGAGCGAAGCGTTCGCGATTCGGATGAACGAGGTGGGAGCGTTACAGTTGGCGCTGTGGTACGAGGGGCTGCTGCAACGCGGCCTCGAAGGAACGGCGATCTGCGCTCCGAACGAGGCCGTGTATCGCACTGCCGGGATGATCGTCTCGACGTGTGCCCGCCTTGGGGGCGGGTTGCCGGGGGGATACCGGCTGACACGGCACCCCCTGAGACTGCGCGGGGTGCGCCGTTTCCTGAGCGAGGGGCCGGAGGCGACGCCGATGGTGGCCTGAGAGACTGTCCGGGCACCCGCAGGGAAAGTCAGGCCGCAACGGGCGACGTCCGGCCGCGATCAAGGCGGATTTGGAGGTCGGCAAGAGTGTTCATGAAGTAGATGTAGGCGTGGTAGGGGCTCCTGAAGGGACTGAAGTAGCGGTGGACCATGCCGTCGGTCCCCCCCTTGGTGGACATGTAGTAGAGATGGTCGGAGCACTGCAGGCGCGACCACGCGCGGAGAAGCCCGGCGTCCTCCGTGGCGAGGACCGCGCTCTCGATGGCGTGCAGCTTGCGGGCCGCCTCCTGCTGCATGACGTTGCCCAGCCACGCCGAGAGGTCCCGTTCCTGGTCGGCCCACGACGTCGGCGCATGGCAATCGTATTCGTGGACGGCCTCGAACTGCTCGACGGCTTCCGAAGGGGTCACGAAGCGCACTCCCTGCCGCAGGGCGAGCGGAACGAACCGTTCCCAGAATCGGAAGATGCCGGTGTCGCGCCACTGGTGTTCTCCGATTGATTCGAAATCCATGAACAGGTTCACGAGGTCGCCGCCGAACCGGCGCAGCCAGCCGAGGAACTTGCGGGGGGTCACCGGGTATTCCTTCCATGAACGATCCGAGAACCGGAACGCGAGATCGTCCGACAAGCCGGTGTTGCGCAGGAACGTCTTGATGGTGGTCACGTTGGGCGCCCGGACGAGATAGTTCGGCGAGCGGCCGCGCAACAGCCATGGAACGCTCTCGGCCAGCACCCCGGAATACCCGAGACGCTCGGCCTCTTCGGCCAGGGCGTTGCAGTAAATCAGTTCCGTGTTGCGAAGGACTCGCGGCTCAACCCCGAAGAGGGACCGGATCTTCTCCCGGTGCAGTTCAACCTGACGGCGGAACTCGGCGGGCGAATAAAGGGATGCAAGAGAATGGTGATAGGTTTCCCCAAGAATCTCGACCGCCCCGGTGGCCGCCAATCCGCGAAACGCTTCAAGCACCGCGGGCCCGAATTCCTCCATCTGTTCGAGCACCGTCCCGGTCATCGAAAGCGCAAACCGGAACCGTCCCCCGGACTCCTCGACCAACCCGCGCAGAAGACGGGTCGCCGGCAGGTAGCACTTCTCCGCGACCTTCGTGAACATCTCGGCGTTCAGCCAGTCATTTTCGTATCCGGGGTGGTCCCCGATGCAGAAGAAGTCGTACTCGATCAAGCGGTACGGCTGATGCACCTGGAAATAGACGCACGGTGACGGTGTTGCTCTCTTTTTTGCGATCCTCATGTCAGTTCCTCGTAGACAGCCGCTACCTTGACGGCGGCCGCGGCCCAGGTCGCCGCCGCAAGGCCGGCCTGCGACCGTCCGGCCACCCGGGCCCGGAGGCTCCCATCATCGAGGAGATCGACGATGTGACGGGCCATGAGTTCCGTATCCCAGAAATCGGCCTTGAGGGCGCCGGGCAGCACCTCCGAGACCCCCGACTGTTTCGAAAGCACCGCCGGAATCCCGAACTGCGCCGCTTCGAGCGCCGACAAGCCGAACGGCTCCGAGACCGACGGCATGCAATACACATCGGCCATCGAAAGCAACTCGTGCACCCGCTCCTTTCCGAGAAAGCCGGTGAAGTGGAATCTCCCCCCGAGGCCCCGGTATGCCCCGCTCTCGATCAACTCCATGAACCGGTCCCCGGTCCCCGCCATCACGAACCGCACGTTCGGCTTGCGATCGAGGACTCGCGCCGCAATATCCAGAAAGAACTCCGGCCCCTTCTGGGAGGTCAGACGCCCGAGAAAAAGCACCAGCTTCTCCGGAAACTTCTTCCTCGATCGATATCTGATCACGGGATCGACACCATTGTGAACAGGTCGCAACTTGTTCACATCGATCCCGTAGTGTTCGACCAGAATCCGTCCGGTGTAGCGGCTCACCGGGATGACGCGGTCCGCTTCTTCCATGCCGTATCGTTCGAGTTCGTAGATCCAGTCCCGGGCTTCCGGTCCGACACGATCGTATTGCGACGAATGCAGATGCGCCACGAACGGTTTGTGAGTGGCCCTTTTCACCTCCACACCCGCGAGGAAGGTCATCCAATCATGGGCGTGCACAACATCGAAATCTTCTTCGCAGGCAATAACAGTGGCCAATCGGGCGTATCTCTGAACTTCCTGGTAGAGGTCGCCGCCGTACTGCTGGCCCTGCTGCATGAGCGAGACCTGT
>CAYPUM010000097.1:0-9816 GCA_964413545.1 uncultured Roseibacillus sp.
AATTGCCGGGAGTTCTCGGGCGGCTGGCAGATGCGCATCGCGATGGCCAAGCTCTTCCTGCAGGAACCCGACGTCCTCCTCCTCGACGAGCCCACCAACCACCTCGACCTCGACTCCCAGCGCTGGATGGAAGGTTACCTCCAATCCTGCCGCGGCGCCGTCATCCTGATCTCCCACGACCGGGCCCTCCTCGACGAACTCACCACCCGCACCATCGCCTTCGAAGGCGGCCGCGTCGCCGAATATGCCGGCAACTACTCGTTCTTCGCCCGCGAATCCCGCCTCCGCAGGGAAGTCCTCGAAAAACAATACAGGGCCCAGCAACGCGAGATCGAAAAAACCCAACGCTGGATCAACCGCTTCCGCGCCAAAAACACCAAAGCCTCCCAGGTCCAGAGCCGCATCAGGCAGCTCGAAAAAATGGACCGCATCGAACTCGACGAAGAAGAGGCCGCCGTCGATTTCACCTTCCCTCCCCCGCCCCCCGGCGCCCACTCGGTGGCCAAACTCGACCGCGCCTCAAAACGCTACGGCAACCTCACCGTCTTCGAAAAACTCGACCTCGAAATCACACGGGGCCAGAAGGTCGCGGTGGTGGGCCCCAACGGCGCCGGAAAATCAACCTTCTGCCGCCTCGTTACCGGCGCCGAGGCCCCCACCGACGGTCGCTGCCAACTGGGGAACAGGATTCTCCCCTCGTTTTTCTCGCAAAACCATGCCGATGAACTGGACCCTCGCCAAACGGTCCTCGAGTCGGCCGAGTGCGTCGCGAGCCGCGACAATCTTCCCCACGTCCGCACCCTTCTCGGATGCTTCCTCTTCCGCGGCGACGACGTCTTCAAAACAGCCGGGGTCTTGTCGGGCGGCGAGCGTTCCCGCCTTGCCTTGGTGCGAATGCTCGTCCAGCCCGCGAATTTCCTCATTCTCGACGAGCCCACCAACCACCTCGACATGCAATCCCAGGAGGTCCTCCAAAACGCCCTCCGCCGATACCAGGGAACCGTCATCGTGGTCTCACACAACCGCGCCTTCCTCGATCCGATCGTCGACCGCACCCTCGAGTTCCGCTCCGGCCGCAACCCGAAACTCTACTACGGCAACCTCAGCTACTACCTCCGAAAAAGAGACGAAGAGGACGCCGCAGCCGCCGGCTCACCCAAGGCAAACTCCGCCCGCCAAAACTCCCAAACATCCGCCAGCCGCAAAGAACAGCGCCGCCGCGACGCCGAAATACGCCGCCAGCGAGCCCGTATCCTCAATCCCCTCGAACAAAAACTCGCATCCCTCGAAAACCAGATCAGGGAATTCGAAACCGCCAAATCAACCCTCACCGAACACCTCTCCAACCCCGGCCTCGCCGCGGATCCCGACAAACTCCGCAAATCCACCCACGCCTACCAGTCCGTCAGCGACAAACTCGAAAAGACCTTCACCGCCTGGTACGAACTCTCCGACGAAATCGAACAAACCCGCAAAACCCTCGAATAAGCCCCCCCGGCACCCCGCGTTCCGCGCCCCCCTCCACCCCCAACCCCAACCCCAACCCCAACCCCAACACCCACCCCCGCACCCACCGCACGTATTCCCGTCAACGAACGAAGTTGCGTGCACACCCCCGCCCCGGGGGGACTGCGCCCCTGTCCAACACGACCCTGCACCCCTCTCGCCCTCCGCCGCCTCTGGTGGACGGCGGCGTCCCTGCCCCCCTTGCCCCTGATTCCGGCCAAGTCAAATGGCCCTGCTCCCCAACACGACCCTTCACCTGGCAACGCCGCCGGGAACGGCGGCGTCCACCAGCTCTCGGCATCGCCAGCTCTCGGCGTCGCCGCCTTCTGGTGGGCGGCGTCCACCAGCCCCGCGGCGGCACCGCAGACTGATGGACGCTGTCGTTTCCTCAACGGACCGCCCCTCGAGCCTCGTCCGTTCGCGGGCCGCTGCCGCGGGCTGGGCTCTCGTCCGGACCGGCGCTCCGTTCCTGGCGGCCCGCCCCGAGATTCAGGAAACGCAATCGCTCCCCGTCCACCTTGAGTTTGCTCCGGTTCCTGCCGCTCTCCCTGTCCTCCCAGCGATCAAGCCGCAGGCGGCCCTCCACCAGAATCGACGAGCCCTTCTTCAGATAGCGGGATGCGTTCTCCGCATTCCGCTCCCACAGCACCACGTCGAGAAAGACAGGCTCCGGAACACCCGGCCCCTCGCCATCGCTTCGCTCCGATCCCCCGTGGCCCCGTTGCGCCACCGCCAGCCCCAATTCCGCAACGGCCTTGCCGCTGCCCGTCTCACGAAGTTCGGGATCCCTCGTCAGGTTCCCGATCACCATCACTTTGTTGAGTAGGTCCATGCCCGGAACCTACAAAAAAATGTTCTCATGAACAACCCTTTTCTTTATTTTTTTTCCCGCCCTGCCCCGGCCAGCACCCAACCGGAGGTGACGACCTCCCTGATCAGGACCTGCGCGGGCGGTCCGGGTGGGTCGGGATAAGCAAGGGAAACCACGAAAGCCTGCGGCTCGTCTTCCCCGCCGGGCAGCGGCGCAAGGCGGCGTTCCAGCTCCGAGTAGCGCGGCACGTATCCGTAGACCGGGGCCCCCGCGCCCGGCGGTTCGACCCGGAACGCCCTCCACTTCCGCTCGTCGGAGAAGGCATGGTTGTAGTAGTCGGCCGGCGCACAGCGCACCCTGAACCGCTTCGACGTCGTGGGCTGCCGTTTCGTGAATTCCTCCCACGCCATCTCGCCATACCCCACCCAGCTCTCCCAGTCCACAAGGAATCCCCCCTCCGTCCTCTCGAGCGCGATCGGTTGCACCCGGAAATCCCCCAGCACAAGCTCCACCGACCACAGGTCCCCGCGCACCTCGACCCTGCCGCCCGGCGCCACCTCCCGGACTTCCGGCATCGCAAAACTACGGTTTCTGTAGTATTCCCGCAACCGCTTCTCCATCGCCTTCCCGCCCCGGATCGCGCCAAGCAGTTCGTCCACGTTGCGCGAGGCCGCGAACCGCCCGACCGCCGCGGCGATTTCATCGAGAGCCTCGCGCACCTCGAAGTCCGCGGCGGCCCCGTCCGGGCCGGCCGGGGCACGGGGCGGCTCTCCCCGGATCGGCGCCGGCTCTGCGGGGGCGTCCCGGCCGGAGACGCCCGCCGCCCCGACGCCCTCCTCCCCGGGCGTTCGCCCCAGCATGTTTTCCATCAAGACCACCGCGAGGCTCCCGGCAAGGACGATCGCGACGGAGACCAGCGCCAGCGCCTGCGCCCGGCCCAGCCGCTTCCACGCCTCCTGCCCTCCCCCGCCCGGGTCGCTCTCCCATCCCGGACAAGCCCCTGCCCCCCCCGGGCGCTCCTTTTCCTTCTTCTTCCGGATCCGCTGCCCCGCCCCGGACGCGCCATCGCGAGAACCGGCATCCTCGCCGATCCGGCGGTAGGGGCGGCGGCCGGGAGCCCCCGCCGCTTCAGAAACCGCCGGGATGCGCACCAGCTCATGGCACGCCGGACAGCGGACTTCCCTGCCCCGCGCCGGCCCCGGAACCCGGAAGACCCGATGGCACACGGGGCACGCGCACCCGATCATGCCGCACTCCCGCCCTTCTTCTCGATCCTCCGGCATGCGAACCCCCGCCCGATCGTCTTCAACCGTCAGTTTTCACGGACTCGAGTCCGTTTCGATCACGATTTTCTCCGGCCGCGGCAACCGCAGGCGGGCTTCCTCCTCGCCGGGGACGATGAAATCCAGCGACAGCCGCTCGCCGTGAACGAAGCGATCCACCTCCTCGTCGTCGGGCGCAAGGGTCACCAGCTCCGAGTTGTAGGGATCTTCGCCGAGCAGGGCCTGCGCCTTCGGATGAATCGGGCTCACCGTGACCTGCTGGTCGGGAACCCCCGGACCCCCTTCCGGACCGTATTGCGCGAGGATCTGGTCGGTCCCCACCCCGCCGCTGCCATGCACGTCGCAGAGCCCCAGCTTGGGCCGGTCCTTCCGAAGATACTCGGTGTAGCCCATGTAGCGCAGAGTGCCTCCCGGGCCATCCCCCCCGGCGGATTCATAACAATAGCGCGTCGCCAGAAGCCCCGACCGCGAACACACCGTCACCGGCTCCAGCGTTCCCGGCCGCTCCACCGGCTCGCCGGGGTGGGTCCGCCCCGCAAGGTTCATCAACTCCCGCCACGGCCGGAACGCAAGGAGCCGCCCGAAGGCGTTCTCGTGAATCCCCTCCTGCCCCTGGTGAAAGCCGATCCAGATGCCAAGGCTGACCTTCCCGTTGTATCCGAGACACCAGCCGTCCGAGAAACTGTGCGTGGTGCCCGTCTTGGCCGCCCCGCGAAACGGCGCCCCCGCAAGATCCCCCGCCTCCCCCGCAAGGTTGCCCCGGTCCAGCGCGTCCCTCAGCATACTATGAATCTGGTAAGCCGTCTCCGCGCTGCAGGCGGCCCGCCCCGTGCGGCGCGTATCCTCCGCCTCCGGGGAACGGTAGACCACCTCTCCTTCGGCATTCTCGATGCGCTCGATGAAGCGCATCCGCCTCGGAACCCGCCCCTCGCGCGAAAACGCCGTGTAGGCGTGCAGGGCTTCCGGCAGCGACACCGGCTCCCACCCGATCAGCAACCGCGGCAGAAGCTCCCCGGACTCGAAGGCGAACCCGAAACGCTCCGCCTGCTCCGCCACCCGTTCCAGCCCGACCTCCCGGCCCAGCCGGATCGAGGCCGCGATCTTCGAGGCCGCCAGCGAGCGGCGGCAGGTGATCCGCCCCTCGTAGCGAGGCTTGGCGGTCTCCATCCCCCACTCCCCGAGAATCCCCTCCCGGCCGCCGACCATCACGGAGCGGTTGTCCATCGGTTCGTCCAAAACGACATGGCAGGGATGCATCCCCTCCTCGAGCGCCGCGGCATAGATCAACGGAAGAAAGGCCGTCCCGAGCGGACGCCGGCCGTCCTCGATGAAATCATACTGCGAATGGGAGAAATCCCGCCCTCCCACATACGCAAGGACGTTCGACTCCGACGAGTCCGTCATCAGCACCGCCCCCTGCAGGTAAGGCGTCTCCTTGCCGGGACCCGGCTCGAAATCCGCGTAGTCCGGATGCGCGTAGCCCGGAGTGGACTCGATCCGGTTCAACTGCTCGGACAGCGCCTCCTGGGCCAGCACCTGCAGGTCGCGGTCAATGGTGGTGTAGATGCGGTAGCCCCCCTGCGCCAAGGCCTCGATGCCCACCCGCTCCCGGGCTTCCCGGGCCACCTTCCCGTAGAAATGCGAAACCCCGCGGCGGATCGGCTTGGGGTCCACCTCCAGCGGGAGCGAGGTCAGGTGCATCCACTCCGAGTCGGTGATCATGTTCTCGTCGAGCATGCGGTTCAGCACGTGGTTCCGGGCCTTGCGGTTCACCTCGGGATTGCGCAGGGGCGAGAGGATGGCGGGGTTCTTGACGCAGGCCACCAGCGAAGCGCATTGCTCGACCGTCAGGTCCATGGGCTCCCGGCCGAAGTATCCGAGCGCCGCGGAACGCACCCCGTAATACCCGCTCCCGAACGGGATGCGGTTCAGGTAATACTCCAGCACCTCGCGTTTCACGGCCTTCTTGCATTCGCGCGGATCGCCGAACTCCAGCGCCCGCTGCGCCCGCAGCGTCTCCTCGATGCGCAGGGCAAGGAACGCCTCCACGATCTTCCGTTCAAAGTCTTCCTGCTTGAGCTGCTCGGCCTTGCGCTTCAAGTCAAAGGCGTTGCGCGCCAACTGCATCGTGATGGTGCTGGCGCCCTGCGTGACCTCGCCCGCCTTCAGGTTCAGGTAGAACGCCCGCGCCACTCCCATCCAATCCACCCCGTCGTGCTCGAAGAAGCGCTGATCTTCCTGCGCCAGGAGGGCGTCGATCAGCTTCTGCGGGACCTCCTCGATCGTGATCTTGCTGCGGTTCTGGACATACATCCGCCCGATCTCGCGCTCCCGCCGGTCGAGGATCAGACTCGGCTCCTCGACGTCGTCGATCGTCGAAAGGTCGATCGCAGCCGCCTGCCTCCGGTACGGCTCGAGACGCCGCATCCCCTCGTAGCAAACGGCCGCCCCCAGAACCCCGCAGAAGAGCAGGAAAATCCAGAACCCTTTGCGCTTGTAAAACCGGCGCTTTGCCTTCGTCTTGATTCGCTTCTTCGCCATGGGCTCGGGAGAATACAATTCACCGGAAAGGAGCGCTGCGAGGCACCATTACCCCCCCTCGGAGCGCGAGGCAACTCCCCTTTTGGCCGTCCTGCGGAAGCGCATCGCGACCTCCGGACCCCTCAGCTTCGAGGAATTCATGGATCTCGCTCTCTATCATCCGGAACACGGGTACTACGCCGATCCCGCCCGCCGGCGGGTCGGCGGGGAGGGCGACTACCTCACCAATATCAGCGTCGGCGACGCCTTCGGTCGTCTCATGGCTCGCCGCATCCATGCCGCATGGATGCGGAACGGGCGCCCCGCCCCCTTCTCCCTCCTCGAACCCGGCCCCGAAGACGGAAGCTTCGCCCTCGACTTCCTCGCCGAAACGCAGCGCATCGATCCCGCCTTTCACGCCGCCTGCCACTACGTGGCCTGCGAACCCGCCCCGGCCATGGCGGCCCGGCTTCGCCGCCGCCTTTCCAGCGCCAACCACTCCCGCCACGCGGTGGTCTCCTCGCCCGACGAATACCGCGCTCCCGTCGGGGCCGTCATCGCCAATGAAGTCCTCGACGCCCTGCCGGTCCGCCTCGTGCGGTTCGTCGACGGCCGGTGGATCGAACGCCGCGTCACGGTCGACGCGAAGGCGCGACTCGTCTGGGCCGACTCCCCGATCGCCAACCCCGCCCTCGCCCGGGAATGCCGCCGGCTGGGGGCGCCCTTTGCCGACGGATACCAAACCGAACTCTGCCTTCGACACGAACCGTTCCTCGCATCCCTCGCGGCCTGCTTC
Organism: uncultured Roseibacillus sp.; assembly: GCA_964413545.1. GTDB lineage: Bacteria > Verrucomicrobiota > Verrucomicrobiia > Verrucomicrobiales > Akkermansiaceae > Roseibacillus_B. Next base: position 6,917 of record CAYPUM010000097.1, read on the forward strand.
GACCGCGCCCTCTTCACCTTCGCCGACTACGGGTTCCGGCGCGACGACTACTACCACCCCGACCGCACCGAGGGCACTCTGCGCACCTACTCCCGCCACCGCGCCGGCGACGATCCCCTCGATGCCCCCGGCCGGCAGGACCTCACCGCCCATGTCGATTTCTCCCGGCTCACCGATGCCGCCGCTGCTTCCGGGCTCGCCCCCGCCGGTCATTGGCGCCAGGAGACCTACCTCACCGGGATCGCGGCCCCGCTGTTTGAATCCGGCGAGTCATCCTTCGCAACGCCCTCCTTCATCAGCCAATTCCGCACCCTCACCCATCCCGCTCTCTTCGGCGCCCGCTTCCACGTCCTCGAATTCACCAAAGACACCTTCGACCCCGCCCTCGCCAACAACCGCCCATCGTGAGCCCCCGGCGCGGCCGTGCCTGTGCCCCTGCGGAGTCCTTGAAATGCAGAAGTCGTCACAAATGAGTCAGGTTTTGGGGCCGCAACGCCGGTGAACCACGACGACGGCGACGACGACGGATGGCGGTGAGGGAGCCTCCTGATCGTCCCCCGTTGCCGTCGCTCCCGCCGCAGCGGGATCACCCGGCCCCGGCCCCCGCCTCATTAGAACGGAAACTCCTCCTTGATCTCGCGCACCGTGTTCTCGCGGCCGAGGAGGGGGCGGCGGGCGGCTGTGTGTTCCCGGTGGCCATGGACAACGATTGCCTTTTGCGGGGTCACCGGGCAGATGAATTCGCAGCCGCCGCAGCCGACGCATAGATCGGGATCGACCTCGGGGATGGTGAGGTCGTTTTGCCACGGCACCATCTGAATCGCGGCGGTCGGGCAATGCTCGGCGCAGGCGCCACAGGCGGTCCCCTGGGTCTTGACCACGCAGCGACCCTTGAAAAACTCCGCGACTCCGGTTTGCACGCCCTTGCGTTCGTCGACCGTCAGCGGCTGGATCGCGCCGGTCGGACAAACCTGCGAGCAGTCCGCGCATTCGTACGCGCAGAACGCGTGGTCGAAATCCTGGTAGGGTTGCAGGAATCCGGCCAGCCCCCACTTGGTCACCGAGGGTCGAAGCACCTGTTCCGGGCAGTTGCTCACACACAGGTGACAGGCTGTGCAGTGGCTGCGGAAATGCTCCAACGAGATGGCGCCCGGTGGCAGGCTCGGGCGTTTGCTGAACTGGTCAAGATCGCGGTCGCAGGTGCCGGAGTGCGATCCCTTCCGGCGGCCCCTGCCACCGCCGCCTTGGCCTCTGCCCCCGCCCCACCCGCGCCGGCGGCGGTTCCCATCGCCTTTCCCTGCCAGCGCCGCGGCAGGAAGCAGCAGGGCGCCGCGAAGCAGCAGGCGGCGCGTCACGGATGGGAGAACCGTGGCCCGGGCCCCGGGCCCGCCGCCCGGATATTCGCCCCCCACACCGGCTGAAAGAAGGCGCCCTCGCGGCCTGCCGGAGGCTGACGCCACCGCCCGTTCCAGCGTGATCCCGCTGCGACGGCACGACCGGACGCAATCAAGACACATCACGCACCTCGAATGCTCGATCCGGTGGTTGCGGAAATCGATGCACTGCGCCGGACAGACGCGCTCACACATCGAGCAGGCGGTGCATTCGCTGCCATCGATCTGCAACCGGTAGATCGAGAACTTCGACACCGCCCCCAGCACCGCTCCCACCGGGCAGAGGGTGTTGCACCACAGCCGCCCGCGGATCAACGCGAGCACCACCACCAGCCCGAGCATCCCCAGCGCCAGCCCGAGCACCGTCCACGGCACCGGCGAAACCTCGACCGGCATCGTCCAGCCCGCCAACGCCGCCGCGTTGTTCGCCCACCCCGCAAGCGGCCGCAGTGTGCCGCTGACGATCCGGCCAAACAGGCTGAATGGCTCCAAGAGCCCCGCCGCCCACGCGCTGCCGCCAGCCACCGCCACCACCGCCGCCGCAACAACCGCAACCCGCAGCCATGTGCGCCCCCGCCGGTAAGACAGCCGCCGGCGCGCCCCGGTGCGGCGCCCAAGCCAGGCCGAAAAGTCCATCAACACCCCGAGCGGACACAACATCGCGCAGTAGACCCGGCCCAACAGCAGCGTCATGCCCAGCACCACAAGGAAGCCGGCCGCCACCCAGCCCGGGTCCGTCAGAAAACCAAGCACCGAGGGCCCGAATTGCGGCCAAAGCAGCCAGCGCGCAGCGGGCGCCTCGAACCAATCGCGCACGTCGGCGAACACCACCGTGCAGGCGAGCAGAACGACCGCACCCACCGCGATGCGCAAGCGGCGGTAGCTCCGCACGCTCATGCCGGCAGGGTGATCCGCTTGATCCGGACCTTCTCCAAATCGGCCTCCCCGGCACCCATCTCGCTTGCGATCCTGATATGCCCGACCTCCTCGGGCCTCTTGCCGAAGAGCTTCGCGGCGGCGGCATCGAGCGCCACCATGTTGCCGCCGAGCAGTTGGTATTTGGCGATCTCGCCGTCCTCCTCGGCCCGGCCCTGCGGGCCGTGTTTGCGGAGGATCCGGTAGGCGTCGATGATGCTCAGGTCGGGCCGCCGCGGCGCGAAGCACAGGTCGGCGATGCACTGGTCCAGACCCTTGTCGTGGAAATACCGGCGATCCCAGACCACCCCCATCAGGTTCTTCATCGCCAGCGAGAGCATGGCGCTGCCGTGGTGCTTGAGCACCGGGACGTTGATGAACACGTCGCAGTCAAGGATCGCCCGGTGCATCATGGTCTTCTTGAGAATGCGCGCCTTCGGCAACTCGACCTCGCGATAGAAGTCCTCAAGGTTGCCCGCCTCCATCCTGCCGCCGGCGGACTTGACCGCCGCGCCGATCCCGCTGCGTTTGTAAGTGTCCTTCCAATTGTGACAGGTGTGGTCGAAGACGACAACCTCCGCCGCACCGGCC
>CAYPUM010000098.1:0-9804 GCA_964413545.1 uncultured Roseibacillus sp.
CGTTCGATATCGAATGCCAGGTCGGGGCGGTGGGAGATACGGGATTTCTCGTAGTTTCCGGGGTGCGGGAGGACTTCACGCCGTTTCGCAGTTACTTCGTGCGAACTATGGAGGGGCTCAAGCTCGACTGGGAGGCCACGGCCGGCTGGTCGGAAGTTCCGGTGGGGAAACTGGACGGCCTGCCGCCGGACGAACCGGTCCTGATCCGGTGCTGGATGGGCAAGGAACCCGGATTCGACACCGGATTGTACCCCGGCAGCCTGCGTTCGAACTACATCCTCCTGAGCCCCGACCGGGAGGACGTCCGGTGGGCCAGCGTTCCCGCCAACGGACCCCTCGATTCCAAGCTCAGGGAAGTCCTCGACTACGGAAAATGGATTCTGGATCGCAAGCGCAAATCCCGCGTCATCCTGCGGGTGAGCAAGCTCGAACAGCAGTCCGGGTCCGGACCGTCGAAAACCGCCGGCTTCGAAATCAGGGAATTGGTGGCGGACGACTGGGTGCTGCCCTGACGGACCCCCGGCGTCAGCGCGTCGCCCCGGCGAGCGCCCGCCTCATGATGCGAAGCGGGTCAAATCCCGGGAACCAAAGCTCGAACGCGAGGGCGCCCTGGTGCAGAAGGAGCGTCCTCCCGTTCGCGACGCGGGCCCCGTTCCGCCGCGCCTCGCGCAAGAGGCGGGTCTCGGCGGGATTGTAGATGGTATCGTAGACGAGGTGATGCGGTTGGAGGCAGGCTGAGGGAAGGGGAGAAGGATCGGTGCGTTTGAGCCCCACCGAGGTGGTGTTGACAATCAGGTCGAGGTGCTCCGATTCGGAGGCAAGGTGCGGGGAGTCAAGCGGCAGCGTCTGGAGACGGTCGCCGGGTCCTTCGAGACGCTCGCTTTCGAAGCAGGGGGCGAGACGCTCGGCAAGGGCCGTCAGCTTGTCCGGGGTCCGATTGACAAGGAGGAGGCGCTCACAGTGTTCGAGAGCGCATTGGCCGGCGATCGCCTGCCCGGCGCCCCCCCCTGCCCCGACCACCATGATCCGCAGGTCCTTGACATCGACGAGGAATTCCTCGCGGATCGCCCGCACAAAGCCGGGACCGTCGGTATTGAAGCCAAGGCTGCGTTGGTCATCGAAAAGAACGGTGTTGACGGCCCCGAGGATCCCGGCGCTCTCCTCGCTCTCGTCACAAACCGCGAGGGCCTCGAACTTGTGGGGCACGGTGACGTTGACGCCCACGAAATCGAGCCGCTTCAGCAATTCGAACGCCTCGGCAAGGCGGCCCGGCTCGACATGGATGCGGACATAGCGCATGGCCTGTCCGGCCGCGTCGAGGGCGGGCTGGTGCAGTTGGGGCGAGAGCGAATGGGCCACCGGATCCCCGAGGACCGCGAGGCGGGCGGGGAGACCGGCGCCCTCGTCAAGCCGCGAGCGGTCTTCGAGATCGGGCAGCGTGTAGACATCCTTCATGGCTCGGGGAGGTTGCGCGCCAGCGACTCGATGCGGCGTATCGATTCGTCGCGGCCGAGGACTTCAAGCATGGCGCCGAGGTCGGGACCCGCGGCGCGGCCGGAGAGCGCCACCCGCACCGGAAACATCAACTGACCGGGCTTGGCGCCGTGGTCCACGGCCGTCGACTGGATGACCTCCCTCGCGCGCGCCCAGTCGTCGAGGCGGGACAGGTCCGACGCCGCGGCCTCGAGCAAATCCCGGGCCTTCTCGTTGCCTGCCACCTTGGCAAGGGCCGCCTCGTCAAGCTCCGGGTTCCGGTCAAGATAGAACCGCACCGCCTCGGGGACCTCGGTGAGCAGCGCCACCTTTCCCTGCACACTGGCCGCCATGGCCGGATAGTTCTCCGGCATCGGCAGGCCGGCCTGCTCGACGAACGGACGGCTGGCAGCGGCGAATTCCTCCGGCGAGAGCATCGCGAGGTGTTGCTGGTTGAGCCAGACGCACTTGTCCTAGTCGAATTGGGCGGGAGAACGGTTGACGCCCTCGATCGAAAACCGCTCCACCAACCGGTCGCGGGAGAGAACCTCCGAGCCGTCCTTCGGCGACCAGCCAAGGAGCGCCATGAAGTTCACCACCGCGTCCGAAAGAAACCCCTTGGCCGGGTATTCGTGAATGGCGGCCCCCTTGTCGCGCTTCGACATCTTCGATCCGTCCCGGTTCAGCGTGAGCGGCATGTGGGCATACTCGGGCGCGCCAACACCAAGGGCCTCGAAAAGCTGCAAGTGCTTGGGGGTGTTCATGAGATGGTCCTCCCCGCGGATCACGTGGCTGATCCGCATCTCAAGGTCGTCCACGACATTGACGAAGTGGAAGACGAACGAGCCGTCCGATCGCCTCACCACCATGTCCGGGGTGTTGGACTCGTCCCGGTAGTCGATGGTGACCTCGCCGCAAATCGCGTCCCGCACCGTGACCGGCTTGCGCTCGAAGCGGAACCTCCATGCTCCGCCGTCCTCGTAAAGGCGCCCGGTCTCGCGGAGCTTCAGGAACCAGCGCTCGTAAATCTCCGCCCGTTGCGATTGAAAATACGGACCGTATTCACCCCCCGCTTCCGGCCCTTCATCCCACTCCAGCCCCAGCCACCGCAGTCCCTCGAAAACCGCGGCACGCGCCTCCGGCGTGTTGCGCGTCGCGTCGGTGTCCTCGACCCGCAAAACGAAGCGCCCCCCCCGCCCGCGTGCGAAAAGCCAGTTGAACAGAGCGGTCCGGGCTCCGCCCACGTGCAGATACCCGGTGGGCGACGGAGCAAATCGGGTGCGGATCGGCGGCGGCATCGCCATCCGTATAGCGGCGATCGACAGGACCCGCAATGGCCGTGTCCCGGCTGAAAGAAGTATTTCCGATTTCCGTAGCTTCGCCATGCGCTGCTGTTCAACCACAGGCGTTTCGATCAAGGGACTCGCCTTCGGAGGGGCCTCGGTCCTCGTCGTAATCAGCCTCCTGGGCGCCGTCCTGCGGTTGAATTCCGGCCCGCCACCGGCGGACAGCGCCCGCTGGCCGGCCAAGTCGGGCCGGGTCGCGGAGCACCGGGAGACGGCGGCCGCTTCAGCGCTTGATGCGGCGAAATCCGCACCCGACGAGGAGGCCGCCGCCGCACCGGCCACCCGAATCCACCCGGTCCGCTCCGCCCCCGAGGGTCACTCCCCGTCCGGCCGGGACGCCCGTCGAACATCGCCCCGTGCCGCCGGCCTCGACAGGCCCGATCAAAAATCCCTCCATGGCAGCGACCGCAAGGCCGCCCTCCGCCGCGCCCTCCTCGAAACAGCGGGGAAAATCGCCGTCTACGACAAGGAACCATGGAAAGACCTCCTCCTCGTGGCGCTCGCCTATCGCAGAACCGGAAACTCCCACGCCATGCGGAAATGGTTCGACCGCGCCATCCGCCTCGCGGCCGATCCGGACGACCCACGGCACACCTCGTCCGCCCTGCGCGACGTCGTCAAAGCCCTCCTGATCGCGCGCGAAGAACATTGGGCCCGGGAACTCGTCCGGCGCATCCCGGATCCCGCCCTTCGCGGCGCCGCCCGGGCCGATCTCGTGCGCGCCCTCGCCAGCCGGCAGCGGTTCCAGGAAGCCATGAGAATCTCCGCCACCGTCCGCGACGAGAGAGCCCGGAGTCAGGCGTTGCTCAGCATTGCGGAAATGCAATCCCGCTTTGGCAACCTCGCGAAGGCCATCGGCGCCGCCCTGCAAATCCGCAATTCCTCCCGACAGGATGCCGCCCTGCAGAAGGTGGCCCTCGCCCGGGGCAGTCAAGGCGACAACACGGGCGCCGAGCGGGCCCTGCAGTTCGTGCGAAACCATGGGGTCCGCGACAAGACCCGCCTCAAGCTGACCGAGATGCAGGCCCGATCCGGCCGAACCTCGCCGGACACCCTCATGGCCCTCTTTAACGATCCCTTTCTGCGCGACCAATCCTTGCGCCGCCTTGTCGAACTGGAAGTCCGGAAAAAGAACCTCGAGGGAGCACGGACGGCCTTGTTCCGAATCACGAGCCGGGACGAGCGCGCCCGCGCCATGGAGGCCCTCGTCGCCCTCCAGGTGCGCAACGGCGACCTCCGCGGCGCCCTCTCGCGGGCACAGTCGATCCGCGTCGAGGAGTCCAGATACCGCGCCATTGAAACCGTTGCCGTGGCCGAGGTCGGCGTGAAGGGCGCCCCCGCGGCACGCTCGGTGGCCTCCCTGATCACCGATCTCGATCAGCGCGATCGAACCTTCCGCCGGGTGGCGGAACGGGCCGCCGCCATCGGGCGGGACCACGAAGCGGTCGACACCATCCTCGATATCGCGTCGCCGAAGGAAAGCGCTTCCGCCTTGGCGACGGTAGCGAAGTTGCGGGCCCGCCGGGGCGCCTACGGACCGGCCCGCCTCCTCCTCGAGGAGGCCCGCCGCCACCTCGAAGAGATCCCGGAGCGCGGCGGCAAGGAGCGGACCCTTGGCCTCCTCGCGGAAGCTTACGCCGAAACGCGCGACACCTCCGCCGCCCTGCAGGCCGCCGCCGGTATCGAGAACGCCGCCGTGCGGGATCGCACCTACCAGACCCTTTCGCGGCTCTTCGCCTCCTTCCCGGACGTCCAATTGGCGGAGGAGTCGGCCTACGCCATCCAAAAGGAACAGACTCGCGAGCGGGCCCTCGACACCGTCGCGCGCACCGTGGCGGCCAGGACCCGCGCCACCGAAGCGCTCGGCCGCTCGCGCGACTTCATGGCCCGGCGCCAGCAGGTGCGCTTTCTGGTGGCCGTCGCTCAGAGGATTTGACCGCGGCCTCCGACGCCGCGTAGGCTGGACCGGCAATGAGGATCAAGCCGCACTGGCAGATCTTTGCGGCGCTGGTTCTCGCCACCCTCGCGGCCTTCGTCTTGCGGGCTTTGGACGCGGTGGCGCCCGATCTCGTCCGGGGAGCGGTGGCGGCCTGCGACTTCCTTGGCAGGGACGTCTTCATGGGCCTCCTGAAGATGGTCATCGTCCCGCTGGTCGTCTCGTCGGTGGTGGCCGGCATCGCGAGCCTCCACGGAATGGAAGGCTTCGGACGACTCCTCGGCAAAACCGCCGGTTTCTACGCCTTGTCCAGTTTCTTTGCCATCGTGGCCGGCCTCGCCATGGTCAACCTCCTGCAGCCCGGACTGGTCGACGGCCAGCCCAACCTCGCCATCCGCGAGGCCTTCGAAACCGAAAGCGCCGCCGCCGACGAGGATGACCGCGCCACGGTCATGGATGCCCGGGACCGCGGCGCGGCTGCCGGCCGCGGCCTCGCCGGCTTCTTCATCATGATCGCCGGCTTCCTCCGCCGCATGGTCCCCGAAAATGTCGTCCATGCCGCCGCCTCGAACGGCCAGATGCTCGGACTGATCTTCTTCAGCGTCCTGTTCGCGATCGCCATGACCCGCCTCCCAAGGGACGAGATCACCACCCTGCGCGAGTTCTTCCAGTCGCTCAACGATGTCATGATCGTCCTGACCGGCTGGATCATGCGGCTCGCGCCCCTCGGCGTCTTCGCCCTGATCCTGCCGGTCGTCTACAGCTCCGGCGGCGCCATCTTCGTCATCCTCGCCAAGTATTTCGTGACCGTCCTCGGCGCGCTGGCCGTGCATTTCGCGGTCACCATGCCGCTGATCCTGCGCTTCCTCGCCCGAGTCCCTCCGCTGGCGCATTTCAGGGCGGTGCGCACCGCCCTGCTGACCGCCTTCTCGACCGCGTCCTCCTCGGCCACCCTGCCGGTCACGATGCAATGCGTCCAGCAGAACGCCGGCGTCTCGAAACGCACCGCCAGCTTCACCCTCCCGCTCGGCGCCACCGTGAACATGGACGGCACCGCCCTCTACGAATGCGTGGCCGTCATCTTCGTGGCCCAGGTCATGGGATTCCCCCTCGACTTCGCCCAGCAATTCCTCGTCGTCCTCGCCGCTCTCCTGACCAGTATCGGAGTGGCCGGCATCCCCTCCGCCAGCCTCGTCGCCATCTTCATCATCCTCCAGAACTCAGGCATCCCGGGCGCCGAAACCGCCATCGTCGCCCTCCTCGCCGTCGATCGCCCCCTCGACATGAGCCGCACCGCCGTCAATGTCCTCGGTGACTCCTGCGCCGCCGTCGTCGTCGCCAGAAGCGAGGGCGAGGACAACGTCCTCCGCGACCCTCAGCCCGGTTGATCTTCCTTCTTTCGAAAATAGTGTGAGAAAATTGTAACTTCCGGGTTGCGCCGTGCGAGACCGTTATTTTATTCCTCCCGTCGTGCCGAAATCTTCGTCATCCGCGGCTGGATGGAACACCGGCCAATGGCGTGAGTGGCTCGGTCGCCTCGTTGGCTCAGCGAAGGGGCATCTCGTTGCATTGTCGCGGGAGAACGAAGACCCCGCGGCCCGCGTGCACAAGGCAAGGAAGGCCCTGAAGCGCCTGCGCTCCGGCACGCGCCTGCTGGGAGGAATCGTCGAGAAAGACTGTTTGAAACAGAACCGGCGCCTTTTTCGCGAAGCCGCCCGCCTCCTCGCCGGCAGCCGGGACGGCACCGTCCGCTTGCGCACCTTTGACTTGATGATGAAATCCGCGCCGGACGGCGCCCCCGGGGAAAGCCTCGCGCGAGCCCGCGAGCTCCTCGCCGCCGAGGCGGCGGCCGGCGAACAAGAGGCCGGCAAGGGCGCCGCCGACGCCCTCGCCTTGCTCGAGCAGGTCTCCTTCCCGCCCGACGCATGGCAGAAGGCCGGCAAGAGCGAGATCAAGCAGGGGTTGCAACGACTCCTCCGGCGGGCCCGCAGCGACTACGCCGACTTGGTCGAGGGGCGCAGCGAAGAGTTTCACGAGCTGCGCAAGAGGGTGAAGGACCTCTACTACGCCGTCCAGGCCCTCCCCGCCGCCCCCAAAGGGTCGCGCCAGCGGGCGCTCAAGTCGCTCCGCGTGCTGGAAGAATCACTCGGCCGCCAGAACGACGTGTTCGTCCTCGAGGAGTGGTTCCGCCACGCCGGATTCGGTCCGGAGCAGTGCCCGCAGTTCTGGGAGGCCGCCTCCCGGAGGGACAAGAAGCTCCGCAAGATCGTAATCCGCGAAGGAGCGGCCCTTAACGAACTCGGCAAATCACAGAAGTTCCGCAAAGCCCTGGCCGGCGCCTCGTGAGACCGCCACGTGCCCCGGAAAAGTCCACCCGGGCGCAAGAACGAACGCTTTGCTTCCGTAGCAAAAAACGCAGGCAGCCACCCCCACGAACTCCGGTTCGTGGCCCGTTCCAAAACATCATTCCGCCATGCACCAGCCAACCCGCCCCTTCACGCGCCGCCGCTTCCTTCTGCAAACGGCGGGAACAGTCGCCGCAACCGCCGCCTCGAGAGCCGCCGTCCCCGGCGCCAACGAGACCATCCGCTTCGGCCTGATCGGCTGCGGTGGGCGGATGCGCGGGTTGGCGAAGCAGTTCGGCTCCATCAAGGACACCCGCATCGTCGCGGTGTGCGACGCGGACACCGCCCACATGGACGCCATCCTCTCGCACCTCGGCAAATCGGCGCAGGGCGCCTCGCCCCGGCGATTCACTGATTACCGAAAACTCCTCGACCGGGACGACATCGACGCCGTCGTCATCGCCAGCCCGAATCACTGGCATGCCCTGCAGACCATCGACGCCTGCAAAGCCGGGAAGGACGTCTACGTCGAAAAACCCGTCAGCCACAACATCTGGGAGGGCGTCCAGATGGCCGCCGCCGCCGCCAAATCCAAGCGGATCGTGCAGGCCGGATTCCAGAACCGTTCCGACACCGGCCTGCGCCGCGCCTTCAAGTTCATTCAAGACGGCCGCCTCGGCAAGATCAGGAGCGTGCGCGGACTTTGCTATCGCAACCGGAGTTCCATCGGCAAGCGCGACACCCCGCTCGACCCCCCGGCGACCATCGACTACAACCTCTGGCTCGGCCCCGCCCGCGACCAGCCGATCATGCGGCCGAAATTCCATTACGACTGGCACTGGATCTTCAACACCGGCAACGGCGACATCGGAAACCAGGGACCTCACGAACTGGACCTCGTGCGCTGGGTGCTGGGCGACCCGGCCTTGCCCGCCGCCGTCCAGTGCTTCGGGGAACGCTTCGCGTGGAACGACGCGGGAGACACCCCGAACATGCAGACGGCATGGTTCGAAATGGGCGGCGTTCCCTGCATCTTCGAGGTCAACGACATGAAGACCACCCCGAAAACCAACGCCTCCCCGGCCTTCAAGTCGATCCGCGTCGGAATCATCGTGACCTGCGAGGAGGGTGAATTCCGCGGCGGCCGCGGCGGCGGATACGTCGTCGGCCCGGACGGCAAGGAGAGGATCCGGAAATTTCCGGGCGACGCCGGCAAGGGACATCAGAAGAACTTCATCGACGCCGTGCGCTCGCGCCGGGTCGAGGACCTGCGTGCGCCCGTCCGCGAGGCCCACCGCTCTTCCGCCCTCGCCCATCTCGCCAACCTCTCGGTGCGCACCGGCAAGCACGCCCCGCTCGACGAACTCAAGAAAGCCCTCGCCCGCAAGGAAGAACTCCTCGAGGTCCTCGACCGCCAAACCCGCCAACTCGCCGCATGGAAGGTCGATCTCGACCGCACCCCCTACCGCCTCGGCCCCTCGGTCCAACTCGACCCCGATACCGAATCCGTCACCGGCCCCTCCCCCGCCGCACAACTCTACAAGCCCGACTACCGCCGCCCCTTCGTCGTCCCCGAACTCACCTGAGCCAGGGAAAGAACCGGCAACCGGCAACCGGCAACCGGCAACCGCCCCGCCCCCCGCACGAGATCACCAGAAATTGATCCCAAAATACAAGACCGGAGCGGCGGGGGGCATTAGTCTGGGGCCGTTATGGATATCGAGCATCCCCTGACGCAGGCCGTTATCGGAGGACGTCGCAAGGAGGTCGCCGAGCACGTGCAGGCCTGCCTCGACGCCGGCGAAGACGCCAAATCGATCGTCGAGAACCGCCTCGTCCCGGGCATGGCGACCGTGGGCGAGAAGTTCAAGCGCAACGAGATCTTCGTGCCGGAGATGTTGATCGCGGCCCGCGCCATGAAGGAGGCCCTCCAGATCCTTGAACCGATGCTGGTCGAGGCGGGCGTCAAACCCGAGTTCACCGCCGTGATCGCGACCGTCGAGGGCGACCTCCACGACATCGGGAAGAACCTCGTGGCGATGATGTGGAAGGGGGCCAACATGGAGGTCGTCGACCTCGGGGTGAACGTCCCGGCCGCGAAGTTCGCCGAGGCCGTCACCGAGCACAAACCCCAGATCGTCGGACTCTCGGCCCTCCTGACCACCACCATGCCGGCCATGCGCGGCGCCATCGAGGCCATCCGCAGTACTGGAGTCCCCGTGAAAGTCATGGTGGGGGGCGCCCCCGTCACCAGCGAGTTCGCCGAAGAGATCGGGGCCGACGGATACGCGCGGGACGCCGGAACGGCGGTCGACGTCGCCATGGAGCTGCTGCGCGGCGCCGCCTGAGGCCCCGGCTCGTCTGCAGCCGTCATGTCCAGGTCGTTCAACACCCTCGCGATCGACGATCCGCGGTTGCTCACCTTCGGGCTGGCGCCGCATCCGGTCGCCACGCGGAGCGGCATGCTGATCGGCGGCGGCGGCGTTTACCCGGAACTCAACTTCACTCTTCCTCCGATGACGGTGGACGAGGAACGCCGGCCCGAGGTGCGGCGCAACTACCGGCAGATCATTGCTGAATCGCTGCGGCGGGCCGCGGAACTCGAGGTCCCGGGGGTGGTGGTGGAGTTCGAGACCCTGCCTCCAATGACCGAGCATCCCGCATGGGGACTCGAGATCGCGGAGATCCTGCTCGACGGCATGGC
>CAYPUM010000099.1:0-9772 GCA_964413545.1 uncultured Roseibacillus sp.
TTGGTTAAGGAGGGGTTCACGTGCCGATGATCAACGCCAACGACCTGACTGACGAACAACGGACTGCGGTGGCAGGGTGGGCCGAAGAAGGAGCCCAACTCGCCGGCATCCAGAAACGCCTTGCCCGGGAATTCGGGTTGAAGCTCACTTACATGGAGACGCGGTTTCTCGTGCTGGACATGGGGATCGAGTTGCAGGCGGAAGAGACGGAGGAGGAGACCGATGCGGCGGAGGCGGCCAGGCCGGAAGAGGTTTCGCCTTCGTCGGGCATTCTTGATGCGGACGAGGGCGGCGCGCCGGCAGGCGCCGTCACTGTGACCACCGATCAGTTGACCCGCCCCGGCGCGGTGGTGAGCGGCGCCGTCGTGTTCAGCGACGGGGAGAAAGCGACCTGGTTCATCGACCGGATGGGGCGTCCGGGGCTGGAGACCGCCACGCCTGGTTACCGGCCGAGTGAGGCGGACCTGATTGCCTTCGAGGACGAACTGCGGCGCGTTCTGCGTTGAGGAACACGCGCGGGGGCGGGCGGAGGTTGTCCGGCGGTCGGTTTTCGGTTGTCTAGTTGGTTTCGAAGTTGCCGCCGAGGGCGAGGTAGAGGTCGAGGCGGTTTTGGATGCGCTGGTTGCGGAGGCGGATGAGAGCGCCGCGGGCATTGACGGCGCGGCGCTGGGCTTCGAGGATTTCGAGGACGCTGGCGCCGGGGATTCCGAGGCCGAGGTCGCGTTCGGATTGTTTTTGGGCGAGGGTGGCCTGTTTGACTTCCTGGAGGAGGAAGCGCTCCTGCTCGCCGAGGGAGCGGTCGGTCTGGAGGGCGGATTCGACTTCGCGGAAGGCGGTCAGAACGGCTTGGACGTAGTCGCTGATGGCGGCGCGGTTGCGCGCGAGGGCGGCCCGTGCTTCGGCGCTGGGGGCGCCGCCGCGGTAGACGGTCTGGCTGAGGGCAGCGGCGACCGACCATGTGATGAATCCGGGGTCAATGGCGCGATGGAGGAGTTCGGAGCTTGTATTGCCGGCGCCGGTGAGGCGGATCGAAGGGAGGAGATCCTTGCGGGCGGCGTCGGCGGTGCGGGCGGAGGAGAAGATGCGGGCCCGTCCGGCGGCGAGGTCGGGCCGGCGGGCGAGGAGGCCGGCGGGCAGTCCAACGGGGACTTGCGGTTTGAGGGCGGGGAGATCGGCGGCTGCCTGCAGTTCGCCGGACGGGTAGCGGCCCAGAAGGAGTTGGAGGGTGCGGGCGGCTTCGTCGCGCTGGAGGATGCGGCTTCGGAGGTTGCGTTCGGCGGCGGCGACGTTGTTGCGGCCGAGTTGGACGTCCACGGCGCGCAGGATGGCGGCGCGGTATTGGCGCTCGATGAGGCGGAGGCTGGTCTTGAAGTCCTCGAGGGTTTGCCGGGCGAGGGCGAATTGCTGTTGGGCTTCGATGAGGTTGGCCCATGCCTTGGCGGTATTGACGGCGAGCGAGAGGCGGGCGGAGCGGAAGTCCGCGAGAGTAGCCTCGTAGTCGGCGTAGGAGGCCGCCTCGAGGTCGCGGAGGCGGCCCCAGAGGTCGATTTCCCACGCCGCGTTGAGCGAGAGACCGTAGGACTGGGAGGAGACACCCGGAGCGGGACCGAGGCCGGCATACGTCTCGGAGGCGCTCGCCCCCGCCGAGATCGAGGGGAGGCGCGCGGCGCGTCCGATGATCGTGCCTTCCCCGGCGGCGCGGAGGCGATGGGCGGCTGCCTGCAAATTGTGGTTGCGGCGGACCGCCTCCCGGACGAGGGCCGTCATCTGTGGGTCGTGGAAGTCGGCGAGCCAGCCGGTCGCAATTTTTGCGTGGCGCCCCCGCTCAGCCTCGTGAAAGGCCCTCGGCGGATCGACGAGGGGCTCGTCCCGGGGGCGGTCGATTGTGAAGGCGGTGCAGCCGGCCAGGAGGAGGAACGGAACGGCCGCGACGATCGACGAGCCAAAACGCCAGCCGACGACACGCTGATCTTGCGCGGCAAATCCCGATGCCCCCACGCGGCGAGAATGGGACTCCAAATCCCGAGATCCAACCAAATATCAATTGCCAGGAGGCAAAGCTTTCCCGGAGGGAGATCTCGCGGGACTCATGGCTGGCGACGGCGTCCTTGCTTCCGAATCCTGCCCGGCCGGTTTGCGAGGGCGGAAACGGATCCGCTTCCATCTTTCGAGAAATGGGGGGCGGATAGAGGGACCGGATAGAGGGACAGGTCACCAACGGGACAGGTCACCAACGGGGACCGGATAGAGGGACGACCGGATAGAGGGACAGGTCACCAACCGGATAGCGGATAGAGGGACAGGTCACCAACGGGATAGGGGCGGATAGAGGGACAGGTCACCAACGGGGTTCAGTTTTTCTGGTGTCGGATAGAGGGACAGGTCACCAACGGGGTCGAGGCCGGGTTCGTCGAGGAGGAGAACCGGGACGTCCGGCAGGAGCAGAACCGCCAGCCCGAGGCGTTGACGAATAGAGGGACCGAATAGAGGGACAGGCCAGTAACGGGTTGAGGCGTTGACGAATAGCGAACAGAGGGAAAGCGAATAGGGGGACAGGCCACTAAGGGGTTGAGAACGCCCCCCTTGCTTGCGGAAGGGGCCGGGGTTTGCTCACGGCTCGGCGCGCGCGAGTTTCCAGTTTCCCCAGAGGAGGAAGAGGAGCGACCATGCGGCTGTGATCAGGAAGAACCAGAGGGCGAGGTGGGCGATCCACCATGAGGCGAGAGGCGGGGCGGTCAGGGGGTCGAAGGGGATGCGGTTCAAGGCGAGGAGGGCGCCGACGCGGAAAGAGTCGAGCGGATTGAGCATCACGGCGGCGAGCCACCAGTCGGGATGTTCCTGGACGACGGGGAGGCCGGCCGTGGCGAGAGCGATCAGATCGGTGCCGAGGAGGAAGAACAGCCAGAGACAAAGCGAGATCATGTGCGCTTTGAGGCGGTCGGAGCACGAGAAGCCGACTGCGAGGCCGAGGGCGGCGAAGGCGGCCGCGAGTCCCGCGGCCTGCGAGCCGAGGAGGGCGAGGGCCTTGGCTGCGGCGCCCATCAGCATGGCAGGAATGACGAGGAGGAAAGCTCCGGCGGCCAGCACCATGGCGAGAGCAAGCCATTTCCCGAGCAGGCGGCCTCCGCGCCAGACCGGCTGGCTCATGAGGAGGGGGTGTTCCTCCGTCTCGTTCTGGGCGGAAGCGGTTCCGGTGAGGACCGCGAACAGCGGCACGAGGTAGAGGATTCCGAGCAGCAGGACGTGGGCCGCGGTTTCCGAGGCGGCATCCGGGGCGAGGGCCGCGGGGAGGGCGCCGAGCGCCAGCATGGCGCCCGCGAAGAAGAGAATCAGGCGGTTGACGAAGGCGGCGTGAAGTTCCCGCAGGAGGAAGGCATGGATCATGCGGCTGCGAATCGGTTCAGTTGCCGGGTCGAGAGCGAGTCGCGCAGGTTGTCCGGATCGAGTTCGGCGGTGATGCATCCATCGTCGCAGAGGAGGCAACGGTCGGCGACTCCGTTCCATTCCGCGAGCATGTGGGTGGCGATCAGGATGGTGCGTCCCCGGCCGGCCTCGTGGCGGACGAGGGACTGCAGTCTTTCGCGCCAGTGGGGGTCGAGGCTCAGGCCGGGCTCGTCGAGGAGGAGAACCGGGACGTCCGGCAGGAGGAGAACCGCCAGCCCGAGGCGTTGACGCAAGCCGCCGGAGAGCTTGCCGGCGGGCTTGTCGGCTTCGTCGTGCAGGCCGGTGAGTTCGAGAAGTTCCTCGACTCGTTTGTGGCGCGCTCGGCGCAGGCGGGAGTAGAAGCGCAGGAGGTGACGGCAGCTCAGCCTTGGGTGGAAATGGACGCCTTGGGGGAGGAAGCTCAGCCGGGCTTGGGCCCGCCGGCGCTGTCGCAGGTTGAAGCCGCAGATTCGGGCCTCGCCATCGTCGGGACGGGCCAGTCCGGCAAGGATGCGCAGGGAGGTTGTCTTGCCGGCGCCGTTGGCGCCGACCAGCAACGTGACCTCGTTGGGATGGGCCTGCAGGCTGAAGCCGCGGAGCACGGTGTGCCGGCCGTAGCGTTTTCGCAGGTGGAGGGCTTCGATCATCGGGCAGGGGGCGCGGCGGCGCTCGGGGCGACGAGCGGGGCGGGATCCTCGATGGCGCTGAGGCCCGGCAGTTCGACCTGTTGCTGGGCGAACTCGAGAAGTTCGAGGGCCGGGCTGCCGGAGAGGAGGCTCACGAGCGGAAAGGACTCGCGCAACTTGCCGAGGGTGTCGGCCTGGCGGTGGGGCAGTTCGCCGACGCCGTCTCCGTCGAGATCGACGGGTGCGGCATGCTGCCAATAGTTCCCGGTTCCGCCCGCCGACCAGTTGTTGGTTCCGCTGACGCCGGCGAGTTCGGCGGGGTGCAGGTTGTTGCGAAAGCGGTTGCGCGAGAATCGGTTGTCGTCCGAGCTGGCGGTGAGGCGGATTCCGATGTAGTTGCCGGCGACATCATTGCGGAGGAAGAGGTTTCCGTTGCTGTTTTCCATGTAGATGCCGACGTTGTTCGAGACGATGCGGTTGTGTTCGATGCGGGTTCGGTCGACGGCACTGAGGAGGAGGCCGTAGGCGCGAAAGCCGCGGTTCGCCTCGAAGATGTTGCGGCTGACGGCGAGGCCTTTCGAATACATCATGGCGGCTCCGGCGGCGCTCTCGGTGAAGTGGTTCTCCTCGAAGCGGTTCCGGTCGGAATACATGTAGTGCAACCCGTAGCGCACCTTGCGGATGACATTCCGGCGGACGACGCACTCGTCGCTGAACGAGAAATAGATGCCGTCGCGGCTTTCAGTGATGCGGTTTCGCTCGATGAGGACGCCGGAGCTGTTCCAGAGGTGGATGCCGTTGCCGCGGATGTTGATATTGCGGGCAACGGGGGCGCACATGTCGAGCGTGTCAGCGGCGGAGCTTGCCGCCTTCGCGGGTCCCGGCAGGGTGGTCATGCCGGTGATCCTGTTGCCAACCAGGCGCCCATCTTTCGCTTTCTTCAGATAGACGCCGTGGAGGGCGTTTTCGATGCGGTTGGATTCGATGGCGGCCCGGCTCGCCTGGACGAAGATTCCGGCGTCGTCCTGCATCAAATCGGCCCCGGAGCCGGTGATGAGAAACCCGCGGACTGTCACGTCGTCCGCGAGGATGGTCACGACACTTCCCTTCCCGCCCCCGTTGATGGCGGGCCTGCCCCGCCCGACCAGCGACACCGGTTTTCGGATCACCAACCGGCCGTGGTAAGCGCCGGGGGACACCTCGATCACGGCGCCAACGGGGGCGGCGTCGAGGCGCTCCTGCAGCGGGCGCTCCGGCGCCGCCGACACGGGAAGGACGCCCAGCCACGCCGAGGCGATCAGACTTGTTCTTTGCGCGAGAGCCATATGGCGAGAAGGAGGAGAGCCATGAAGATCCAGAGGAGGCAGGCGCCCCACTGCGGGTAACTCGACTGCGTGAAGTTCGCGATCTTCTGGGTCCCCAACAGGAGGGGGGTGAAGGGCTCGATTTCCATCGGGGCCCTTGGGTCGAGATTGTGACCGTAACTATGGAGCCGGTAGTAGAATGTCCCGATCGAGAAGGCGCCGAAATAGGCCGCCAGCATGAAGAGATCGACCACCGCGCCCATCACTCCGAAGACGGCGGCGCGCAGGGCGAGCAGGATGAAGACTCCGAACATGAACGGCATCACCTGCATTTCGGCGAAGTCGGCCTGCTCGATGGGCTTCATGCCGATGTAGTGGTTGAGGTTGTTGATCTCGCGCAAGTCGTTGCCGTTGAGGCCGCCGCCCTCGATCTTCCACGGGTAGATGAAGAGTTCGAGTCCTTCCGCGTATTGCGGCGCGCGGAGTTCCATCTTCCAGAGCGGGAAGAAGACGGCGGCGGCGACGGAGGCTGCGGCCAGGACCAGCAGGAGGCGCGACGGGAGATTGAGCGGTTTCCGGAGAAACCGGTATTCAGCCCGCAGCAGACCACTCATGGCGGCAGAAGCGGCAACCGGGGCCGGCGGGTGGCCGGCGCCGGCCGCTCGGCGCGTTATTGACCCTGCGCGTCGGCGCCGGGTTCGTCGTCAAGCCGTTCCACGGGCGCTTCTTCCTCGCCGGTCGGGGGGACCGGGGTGCCTCCGACCGGCTCGACGCCTCCGGCGGGCTCCGTCCTGGGAGGCTCCGCGGCCGCTTCGGGTTCGGGTCCGGCAGGGGTTTCCGCATCTGCCCCGGATTCGGCCACCACCAAGTATCCCTGCATTTCCTGGTGCAGGGCGGAGCAGAAATTCGTGCAGTAGAACGGGAAGACGCCGGGCTTGTCGAGATCGACGGTGAAGCTCTTGGTCTCGCCCGGGTCCACCACGATGTTGACGTCCTGTTCCACGACGCCCAACCCGTGGATCATGTCGGTGGTCTGCTCGATGTTCGTGAGATGGACGGTGAGTTCGTCGCCGACCCTTGCGTCGATGCGATCGGGGACGAACCGGCTGCGGATGGCGACCATCCTGGCCGTGACGTTGCCGCCTTCCCTGCTGACTCCGGCGTCGTCCATGTCCCAGACGGCGTTCGGATTGGTGTTTTCGTCTTTCGGATAGACCTCGATGGGATCGATCTCGTCGACTTTGAGGATCTGGGCGAAGTGTGGCTCGGGCTCGGTGTAGGCCTCGCCGACCATGACCATCTTGTCGCCGGTGATATCGATCAACTGGCTCGACTCTGGTTGCGAGGGGCCGACGCCGACATGGCGGCCTTTCGAGAGTTTGTTCATGGCGACGAGCCATTTGCCGTAGGGATTCCGGGTGTCGCTGCCGGCGACCACGAGGTGGCCGATCGAGTAGTGGACCTGGATGCGATCGAGGACGGCCTTGGCAAGGTCGGCCTTCTCCTCCTCGCTCCACGGGGGCAGCTTCCATTTTGCCACCGCCGAGTCGATGAAGAGGGAGGTATACGCATTGCCCTTGCCGTCGAACTGGGTGTGCAGCGGGCCGAGACCCACGGGGACCTCGCCCTCGACCACCGCATTGTGGTCCAGGATCGGAACCCCGCGGAGATCGCCCTCGAAATCCTCCTCGGAGATCGCTTTCTGGATCTTCTCGAAATTCAGGACGGTGGCGGTTGGTTGGAGCTTGCCCGCGGCCACGATCCACCGGCCGGTCGGGTCGACATCCATTCCGTGGGGGGATTTCGCGATCGCGACGAAATAGAGGATTCCCGGCGTCTTGGCGGGGTCGATGACCGGGACCCCGTCGATTTCCTGCGCGTTGCCGTCTTCGACCGCCTTGGCGGCGGCCTTCCAGTTGACGACCGCGGCGAGGTCGCGGTCGGCCTGGCTGGCGTTCACCTCGAGGAGGTCGTGGGCCATTTCGGTGTTGTAGGACGTCCAGAACGCCCAGCCCTCGCTGGGGCCCTTGCCGGTGGAGCCGAGGTCCCAGTCGAACGGGGGGGTGATGATCTGCCAACCGACACGCATCTCTCCGGTGGAGGGATGCACCTTGATCCCGCTGACCATGCCGTTGAACTCTTTCTTGTAATCCACGGGGTCGGCGACGCGGCCCTTGGGCAGGGGAACCGAGAAACGCGTCGCCACGAGGCAGTACTCCGTGTTGGGCGTCACGAACGACGAGCCGTGATTGCCCATCGAGTTCGGGATGGGGCCGAGGATTTGCCTTGTTTTGAAGTCGCGCAGATCGATGCGGGCCACGCGGTTGTTGGCGTTGTCGTTGACGAACAGCCAGCGGCCGTCGTATTGACCGTCGGTCTGCGACAGGGCGGGGTGGTGCACGTCGCCCCAGTGGTATTCGCCCAGCATCTCCTTCGATTCTTCATCGAACCCGTATCCGGTTCCGGAATAGGGGGAGAAGACGGGGATGGTCATGATGTGGCGCATCGAGGGCAGGCCGGCCACGAAGACCTGGCCGCTGTGTCCTCCCGAGTAGAACA
This sequence comes from uncultured Roseibacillus sp., assembly GCA_964413545.1. Taxonomy (GTDB): domain Bacteria; phylum Verrucomicrobiota; class Verrucomicrobiia; order Verrucomicrobiales; family Akkermansiaceae; genus Roseibacillus_B. Next base: position 7,913 of record CAYPUM010000099.1, read on the forward strand.
GGTAGTATTGATCCTTCTCGCCCGGCGCGACGTAGACGGCTTCGGCGGCGCTGCGGCTGCGGGCCCGCGCTTCGTCGTCCTTGTCCGACGGGCCGCAACTCGAGAAGGAGGTCAGTGCGGCGGGTGCGAGGAGGGCAAGTTTGAGGTGGCGGGGTATCTTCATTGTGATTTTTCCGGTTGGTGTTTCGGGTGCGGATCATTCCGCGGTCATGACGCCCTTCATGCCGGCCGCGAAGTGGCCCGGGAAACTACACACATAGTTGTATTTCCCGGCCTTTTCCGGGGCGGTGAAGGTGACGGTGTCGCTTTCGCCGGGGCCGAGGAGTCTGGTGGCGGCGATGATCTGATCAGCGACGCCGGGATCAATGTAGTCGTTGGCGGCGTCGTCGAATCCCGCCTCGACGAACTTGCCGGGCGCGGCGTCATCCTTCAGCAGCACCCAATTGTGTCCCATCGAGACTTTCGGCATCGTTCCGGCATTCTTGAGTGTGACTTCGACCGGTTGGCCCGTTTCGACGGAGAACCCGGTGACGCTGAACTTCATTTTGTCGTTCGCCTCGATGGCGACCTTTTTGGTTTCGGCCCGGGTTGTGGGGTTTGAGGCCGGGGTTTTCTTTTCGGGGGTTGCGGACCGGGGCGTTGCGGGGCGTTCGGCGGCGGGGGCTTCCCCGGTGTCGTTCCGTTCGCAGCCGTTCAGGATGAGACAGGCGAGCAACGGAGCCAACGCCACGGCTCGCTTTCGTGTCGGGTTAGTGTCAGGGTTGTTGGTTGATGTCATGTTGCGATTGCGGTGGTGAGAAGCTGACTGTTTCATGCCGCCAGTCTGGGCGGGCGATGGGCGGGGGATCTTGATGTGGATCAAGGATGGGGTGGTTCGGGGTGGTTTTTTTGGGAAAGCCTCGGGCGGGGGTGCTTGCGGAGGGCGCCGAGGACGTCGACCGGTTTCCAGAAGTTGCCGCGCCAGATCTTGCGGACCACTCCGCTGCGATCGATCAGGGCGGTGGTCAAGGAATGGGTGATTGAGCCGCCTTCGGGCTTGCGGTGCACCGCGAAAGCCCCGGCGAGGCGGTCAATCTGCGCCGGTTGGCCGGTCAGGAAGGTCCAGACCTCGGCATCTGCGCCGAACTGTTCGGCGTATTCGGCCAGGACTTCCGGCGTGTCGAACTCGGGGTCGATGGTGACGCTCACCAATTGCACCCCGCCCAGTTCGGGGTCCTGCTTGATGGCTTCCTGCAATTCCGCGAACTGCCGGGACATCAACGGGCAGTAGTTGGGGACCGGACATCGCGTGAAGATGAAGGTCAGCACGGTTGGTTGCCCTCCGAGGTCGTCACGGTCGAATCCCGTGCCGTTCTGCCTGACGAGTCGGAAATCGGGCACGGCGTCGCCCTCGTCGAGGCGGGGACCGGCGGAGGGTGCAACGGCGCCGCCTCTTGTCGCCGGCAGGCCGGGGGACTCGGCGGGGTCCAGTTCGCGGATATTCGTGATCCACGAATCGTCCTCGGTGACGACGAAGTCGAAAGCCACGGCTTGGCCGGGGGTGTAGGAGGCGGCCATTTCGGGGTTGCGCAGATTGAAAGGCATCACCATCGACGGCATGTATCCCGGGATCTCCTCGTGGTGGATACTCAGGGAACCGATTTTGGGGTCGACTCCCCGGACGATGCCGCGAACCTGGTAGACGGTGTTTTCGGGAGGGGGTTGTTCGGCGGTCTCCTCTTGGTCGGTGCAGGCGGAAGCGCCGAGAAGGACGCTTCCGAGGAGGGCCGCGGCGCGCCATCGGTGGAGCATGAATCGAGACAGGTCGGACATGAGCAAAGCCGGATTTTCGGTGCCGGAACCTCCGCGGTGTGCGGTGGA
>CAYPUM010000100.1:0-9729 GCA_964413545.1 uncultured Roseibacillus sp.
CACCACGTTCAGCTTCATCGCGACCTCGCAGGAGACCCCGGTCAGGCTCACCCGCACGTTTTCCTCGGTGGCGGCGTTGAAGAAGACCGGCGCCTCCGGCGTCACGCCTGTTGCTTCGATCACGATGCGCCCTCCGTCTTGGCCGACTTCCGCCTTCATCGTGGCGTTGGTGGCCGTCATGACAGGGCCCGGCGCTTCCCGGGCCGCGGCCGTCAGCGACAAGAGGGCGAGGACACAATAGTTCGTCAGTTGGATTCCGGTTCTCATGTCTCGGGTGATGGCGGGTGTTGGAAATCAATCCGGCGCGAGTTCGCGGACCTTCGCAATCATGGCGGCCATGTGCGCCACGCGCTCGTTGTGCGGGCAGGCGGCCTGCAATTCTGATCCGATCCGCCCCAGCGTCTTCATTTCCACGAGGTCCCCAATGGCGCTCCCCTTGAGTTTCTCGCCGAGAAACGCCGCCACCCCCGCGAGGCGCATCGACGGCGCGGCCTCCTCGAGGCGCGGCGCATTCGGATCATGGGGAATCGCCCAGAGCCTCTCGACCATGCGGTCCGTCGCGGTGTCTCGGAACCGCACCGAGACCGTTCCGATCTCTCCTTGCCCGTCCGGCAGGACCTGCACCTGGTAGATGGCGTTGCCGGCCTCCTCGGCCGCCATCTCGGCCGCGTCCACGCTGTCGTTGCGGAAGTCCTCCTTCTCGAGGCGGTGCTTCTCGAAGCCGTAGAGCTTGTAGCGTCCCACCCGCTTCGGATTGAACTCGACCTGGATCTTGACGTTCCGCGCCGCCGGGCGCAGGGCCCCCGCGATCTGGCGCGCGAACCCGGCGTCGGCGTCCTCGGGCCGGTCGAGGAAGTAGTAGCGCCCGTCCCCTTTGCGGGTCAGGGCTTCGAGGATCTCGTCGTTGAGGCCCTCCGCGCCCACCCCGCAGGCGTCGAAGGCGATCCCGGCCTGGCGCATCCGCTCGACCAGCTTCGCCAGCTCCGCGGGCTTCGCGTTGCCGAGGTTGGCCGCCCCGTCGGTCAGGAGGATGATGCGGTTCTGCGCGCCCCCGAGGAACTGCTCGCGCGCCTTCGCGATCCCCAGTTCCAAGGCCTCCTCGATGTTGGTGCCGCCCTCGGCGGGGGTCGACTCGACGAGCCGCGAGAGCTTCCCGCCCTCGTCCCCGCCCATCCGGTCCGCCAGCAAACGCGGCGTGCGCGCAAACCCGATCAGGGTCACCTGGTCCTGCGGCTGAAGCTGCGCCGCCAGCAGGTCGAAGGCGTTCCGCACCGACTCCGTCCGGTCGGCCCGCTCCATCGACCCCGAGGTGTCGACCAGCACCGTGAGCCGCAAAGGGATGCCTCCGGCCCGGCCCAGCGCCGCGGTGCGCATCGAGATCCGCACCAGGTTGCGCTGCTGCATGAACGGATGCGCGGCCTGCTCGATGGCGCACGCCACCTTCTGTTCCTGCGTCGGGGCCGGGTCGCCGTAGTCGAAGGCGTTCACGAACTCCTCGACCCGGATGGCCCCCGCCTCCGGCCACTCGCCCTTGTCCAGCGCCGCCTTCGCCAGCTTGAAACTCACGTCGCTGATGTGCAGCGAGAACGTCGAGAACGGCTCCTCCTCCGCGCTCTTCTCGAGCGACTCCTCGATGATGGCCGATTTCCGGCGCTCGGAGAGCCCGGGGTCCGGCGCCTCCGAAGGACCAGCGCTGAGGCTGCTCTGCGTCATTTGCTCGACGAGGTCGAGGTTCACCCCCGTGTTGGTGACTCGCCGTTCGTCCGGACGTCTCCCATTGACCTGCGTGGTAGACTTGTCGAGACGCTTCTCCTTGTCCTTCGCCTGCGCCGGGGTCTTCCTTGCCTCCTTGTCGGCCCCGCCGCCTGCTTCGACCCGATACTCCAGCTTTCCGGCGCCGCCCCGCGCCGCCTCGCCGGCGATCACCGGCCCCTCGGGCTCCCGCCGCAGCCCGGGAACCTTCATCGGCTTCGGCGTGCCCTCGATAAGGGGCGGAGGAATGCTGGTATCGAGGGGGACCGTCCGTGGCCGCGATTCGGAAGGCTCGGCAGGCTTCTCGTCGAGAGGCCTTTCCCCGCGTGCGGCGGGTTTCTTCCTTTCCGGAGGCGTCGGACCATCGCCCGGCGCCCCGAACGCCGTCTCTCCATTCTCTTCATGGAGAGTGGAAAGGTCATCAGCCTCGAATCCACCGCTGACATCTTCCACCCCGGGCGCAGCGGGCCGCGGCGCGTGGCGGCCGGCGAGTTCAATCTTTTCAGCCGGGCTGGCGCCGCGCTTCCCGCCGGCCGCCCCTCCATGATCGCGGGTCACCCCGGCGCGGAGGGTGAACCGCAGGCGCGTCAATTCATCGGCCACCCTCGATTCCGGCATGGCCGCCTCCGGTTCCTCGGGCGCCGTGACCGCGGCGGCATCAGGCGTGGGGGGCTCTTCCGCCGGCTTCGCCCGGCTCATCCCAAGGTAGACCTCCTCTTCCTCCCGGGCAGCAACCTCCCCGCCCCACCGCTCGTCGCTCTCGCCAGGCATCAATCCGGACCGGCCGGCTGTCTCGTATGCCTCCTTGCCACCGCTCGCGTCCTCGAATCGCGAAGCCTGCGGAGTCATCGATCCCCGGCGATCGCCCGGGAGCAACACGAACAGGAAAAGGGTCAGAACAAAACACGCCGCCGCCACCCACAACACCCGCCGGCCCGCCTTCCGAATCCCCGCCTCCTTGCGCCGTTCCGCTTCCTTGCCGGGCGCCAGCATCGCCGGGGCCGGCCGGGCCGCCGGCGACCCGATCACCCCGAGCAGTTCGCGGCGCTTCTCCTGCGAGAGCTTCCATCCCGCCGTGTCCTGCGGCCCCACGGCTTCCCCCAGCAGCTCGTGGACGGTCTCGATGCGCCGCTTGAAGAGGCGGATCTCGGGCCGCTCCTCCATCAACCGCTCGAGTTCGCCAGCCTCGAATTCGGAGGCCTCCCCCAGCACGAGCGCCACCACCCGCGCTTCCAGTTCGGGTTCGATCCACGGCTGAAGATCACTCCCATAGTTGTCGTCGCTCATGGCATCCTCCTTTCTTTCCCGATCACCCTGCAACGCCTTCGATCCCGGCCCGCCGCAGCGAATCGGCGAGCCCCCTCAGGATGTGATGCAGCCGGTACCCGACGTTGCCGACGCTCATCCCGGTGCGTTGGCTGATCTGGCTGTACTTGAGCCCCTCGAAATACTTCAGGCGCACCAGCTCGCAGTCGCGGTCGTCCATCTCGCCGAGCAGGATGTGGACCATCCCCGCAGCCTCGATCCGGCCGAGCACGGCGTCGGGGGCGTCCGGCGCGCCTTCCGGCCAGCGCGTCCCCGTGTCGTCGCCGTCCCAACTCTCCGTCGCAGCGGGATCGGCCAGCGTTTCACGCCGGTGGTCCCGCAGGTGGTTGTAAGCCCGGTTGCGGACGCAGCGGAACAGCCACGCCCGCGGATGCTCGACGTCCTCCCAATGCTGATGAAGCCGCAGAAAGGCATCCTGCACGAGCTCCTCCGCCACTTCCCGCCGTCCCACAAGGCCGGACGCGTAGCGCAAAAGCGGAGATTCCTCCGCTTCAAACACGGCCTGCAGCGAGGGCTTCGACGCCCTCCCGGCCTCAGTGGAGGGTTGCGGGGGCATGACGGCAACCGCGGCCCCGCTCCCGGACCCGCACTCTGCGCTCCAATTCGCCACCTGACAGCATCCTTTCGAGGGTAAGACACTCATAAAACGATACTCTTGGGCCGATTCTCGCGATTTCAGCGATTTTCGCCCCACCCCGACACGAGCAGCGACTTTTTTTTGAGGGCGCCGGCAGAGCGAGCCCCAGCGCGCGGCGACCGCGCTTTGGCGCGGTCGGACCGCGTGCCCCCAAACCGGTTTCGCGCTCGTTCCTCGCTTGCCACCACACCAAGAAGGCGCTCGACCAAAGGCGGTTCCGGCCTTACAGAGCCCCGCCGCGGATGTATTTCCTTCAGAAAGTCTTCCAACTCCGGGACCAGACCAACCCCGAGGCGGAAAAACCATTTCTCGAACACCTCGAAGACCTCCGCATCTGCATCACCCGCATGATGGTGGCTTTGATCATCGCCACCGTGACCTGCTTCATCTTCCGCGCCGAGTTGATGGAGATCATTCGCCGCCCGGTCGAGCAAGTCTGGATCGACAGCCAGCGGGACGCACTCGACAAGGGCCAAAGCGGCATCTCCCCCGAACAATGGGAAATCGCCAAACAGGCCGCGGAGGTCGCTTACCTCCTCGACCCCGAACAACGCGAACTCTTCTTCGACAAGAAGTCCGGCGGGGATGACGCCCTGCGCGAAAACGTTCTCGCCGTCTACTACTTCCGCGCCGCCCTCTCCATCGACGACAAGGAGGCCCGGCGCGAGTTCGTCGAGAAACTCCCCAACCTCGACGAGAAGGTCCGCAAAAAGGTCCTCGGCCTGATGGTGGGGCTGCCCAACGCCGAGATCGACGCCCGGGGCAAGATCGTCCTCATGCAGGCTCTCAAGCCGACCGAGGGATTCATGCTCTCGCTGAAGCTGGCGCTCTACGCCGGACTGGTGGTTTCCTTTCCGTTCCTGCTCTATTTTCTCCTGCAGTTCGTGCTGCCGGGCATGCATGAGACCGAGCGCCGCGCCCTCTGGCCGGCCATGGCGGTCGGTTTCGGTCTTTTTCTCGCCGGCGTCTTCTTCGCATACCTCGTGGTGCTCCCGCGCGTCCTCGAGTTCTTCTACCATTACAGCTCCGAGATGAAGATCGAGAACGTCTGGCGGATCGGTTACTACATCTCCTTCGCCACCCAGTTCACGCTGATCTTCGGCCTTTCCTTCGAACTGCCGGTGGTCGTCATGACCCTCGTGAAACTCGGTATTCTCAACTCCGAGATGATGCGCCGCACGCGCTCCTACGCCATCCTCTCCATCTTCGTCATCGCGGCCATCATCACCCCCACCCCCGACGCCTTCACCCTTCTCCTCCTCGCCCTGCCGATGGTCCTCCTCTACGAAATCTGCATCTGGCTCGCCCTCTTCCTGGAACGCAAGGAGCGCCAGAAGGAAGCGGCCGGAGAAGCGGAACGTCGCGAGCGCCTCCCCGTCCGCAAGGACGACGACTCCCATGCCGCTCCGCCCCCCGGACACGACGAGGAGGAACATGCCGAATCGGCTCCCGCCGGGGACAATGACGACGACAACCCCGGCGCTCACGACCCATACCTCACCGAGCAGGACGAGGAAGAGGACGTCAGCGATCCTTGGCCGGAGGACGACAACGACCCGGAGCGGGATCGGGATTGAGGTTTGCGCGCTGAAAGAATCAGGCCGGCATCCCCAAAAGCGGTGTCGCCCTGCGCTTGCCACCGCATTCCATTCGGGGCCCCTCTGGAGGTGCGCCGACAGAGCGAGCCCCCGCGAGCGGCGACGGCGCTTTGGCAGAAAAACAAACGACCGCCCACCGGCGGCGTCCACCAGTCAGGGACGCTTGGAATGATCTGTTTTTCACCTTGAGGGGCCGCATTTTTCGGCAAGAGGCGTATTTTTTTGAAGTTTTGATTGACTGTTCGGCAATTTTATAAGGAAATTTTGACTGTCTCGGAGTTATGAATATTGCATTAAGCGAACGAAAAATTGGAGCGGGCGGACCTGGTGAGGGATATGAGGCGGGGTTGCCGGTCTTCGAGTGTTGGGTTTTCAGGCATTTGGGCTTTCCGTTGATAGCGCGGGCGCTTGGGCATCGGGCCGCCGGGGGGCTGTTCAGCCGGGAAGGGCAACGGATTTTGTATCTGGCACAGGATTTGACCGAAGAGGACCTCGAGCGCCGGGTGCTGGTGAGTCGTCCGCTGGGGATCGAAGAGAGCGCATGCAACTGGTCGGTCGAGATGCTGATGGAGCATCTGATTCTGGTTGGGGTTCACATCCGGGAGGCGGTGCGGCAACTGGGCAACGGGGTGCGGCCGCTGCGGAAGTTTCAACGGTCGGAATTCGAACCCCGCGGGGGGCGCGGGTTGCGCACCCGTGAGGAATACGGACGGTTCATCGAGCGGTTCACCGCGCTTTACGAGACGCACTGCAACATCCCGTCGCGTCCGACCCACCGCCATCCGTATTTTGGCGAACTGGACGCCGGTCACTGGCTGAAGCTGGCGGCGGTGCTCTACAAGCTGCACCGCAACCACGCCGAACGCATCCTGGCCGGCCTGTAGTGCCGGCCGGGTTCAGCACCCTCGCGAGTCATGAGATTGACGTTCCGGCAGCAGACCCGTTCGGCAGCGGCGGATGACGCCGGACTTTCGGCGCCCGGCGCCGGTGGCTTGCCCGGGGGCGGCGATTTTCCGCGCTACGCGGCGGCCCTCGGATCCCACCCACCAAGCATGCAGATCCTCCGGAAGTGGCGAGCCTCGACCGGCGTGATGGAGAGACGATTGCCCCGGCGCAGGACGAGCAGCCCGTCCAGCGCCGGGTCGTCCTTCATGGCGGCGAGGGGAACCGCTTTCGGGAACTCTGCAACGAACTCGAAATCGACGAGGATCCAGCGCGGGTCTTCTCGCTGCGATTTCTCGTCATGGTATTTCGAGCGCTTGTCGAACTGGGTGGGATCCGGATAGGGCGCGCCGGCCACGCGGGCCGCGCCCACCACTCCGGGCTGCTTGCAGTTCGAATGGTAGAACAAGGCGAGGTCGCCGGGCGTCATCTCGTCCCGCATCATGTTGCGGGCCTGGTAGTTGCGGATGCCGTCCCATTTCTCGATGCCCCGCTTCTTCAGATCCCCGATCGAGAAGACGTCGGGTTCGGACTTGATCAACCAGTAGCGCACGACGGGGAAGACTATCACATGATCGTTTCGCGCCAAAAGCTCAAGCATCCCAAAGGAAACGCCCCTGCGTCAGGTTGTCCCATCGCCCCTTCGAGGACCCCCTTCTTTGCCTGATTGCGGAAAAGAGTTCACATTTGGGCTTGCACATGAGGCCCTGAACGTCCACGCCCCGCGGCTCCCTTTTCGGGGGAGCGCCTATGAGACTGATTCGTTTGACTCTGATCTGCGCCGTGGGGTTCATGATGATTCCGGCTCTCGCCGCCAGCAGCGCGACGGGCGCGGCAGCGGCGAAACGATCGCAGCACGACCGGGTCCACTGGGGCAGGGCCTCGTGGTACAGCATCAAGTGCAACGGCGGCACGCACACCGCGAGCGGCGAGACCCTCGACAACTGGGCCCGGACGGCGGCCCACAAGACGCTCCCGATGGGAACCAGGGTGCGCGTCACCAATCTCCGCAACGGACGCTCGCTCGTGGTGCGCATCAACGACCGCGGTCCCTACATCAAGGGCCGCATCATCGACGTCACCAAGGGAGTCGCCCACAAGCTCGGCTTCATCAAGGCGGGCGTGGTCCCGGTGAAGGTCGAGGTGCTCTGACGCCAAGGAAGCCGGCCGCCGCCTCGGCGCAGTTCCTCCCGTCGAGGGCGGCCGAGACGATCCCGCCCGCGAAACCCGCGCCCTCGCCGCAGGGAAAAAGCCCCCCGAGGTCCGGGTGCTCGAGGGTCTCCGGATGGCGCGGCACGCGCACCGGCGAACTGGTGCGGGTTTCAAACCCGACCAGAAGCGCTTCTTCGCAGAGGAAGCCCGGCATGGATCGCCCGAATCGCTTCAGTCCCTCCCGAAGGCGCGTGGAGAGGCCCGCGGGCAGCAACTCGTCGAGGTCCGCCTCGCGGACTCCCGGGAAATAACTGGTTGCGGGAAGGGGTCCCGAGCCTCGCCCGCGGAGGTAATCCATGAGGCGTTGCGCCGGGGCGCGTTGTCCGCCCCCTCCGGCGCTTTTGGCGGCGCGCTCCAGCTCCTTTTGCATGGCGACTCCCGCCAGCACACCGTATTCAGCCTGCCATGGGTTCGTGTCTTCGGGTTCGAGCCCCACCACGATGCCGCTGTTGGCGAACGGCGAATCGCGCCGCGAGAGCGACATGCCGTTGACGACCACTTCGTCGTTCCCGGTGGCACAGGGGACGATGAACCCGCCAGGGCACATGCAGAATGAATGGACACTGCGGCGCTCGACCACGGTGGCGAGCCGGTAGCGCGCCGCGGGCAACTGCCGCGGACGCTCGCCTCCCCGCGGGAGGTGGTACTGAATGGCGTCGACGACCGGCTGCGGGTGCTCGACCCGCACCCCCATCGCGAACGGCTTCGCTTCGAGCCGGAGCCCGTGACGCAAAAGCAGGCGCAGCACGTCCCGCGCCGAATGCCCCGTCGCCAGAATGACGGCCTTCCCGCGAAACTCCCGCCCGTCGGCCGTGGCGACGCCCGCGATGCGACGCCTCTCGCGGCTGGCCAAGAGTTCGTCGACCCGCGCTTCAAAATGCACCTCCCCTCCGGCCCCAAGGATGGATTCCCGCAGCGCGCGCACCACCCTCGGCAGAAGGTTCGAGCCGATGTGCGGATGGGCGTCGGTCAGAATCGCACCCGGGGCGCCGTGTATCACGAGGATCTCGTAGACGGTCCGCACCGGCCCCCGCTTGTTGGCCCGCGTGTAGAGCTTCCCGTCCGAGAAGGTCCCCGCTCCCCCTTCCCCGAAACAGTAGTTCGAGTCCTCGACCACCCGCCCTTTCCTCAAAAGCGGCGCGAGATCAAAGCGGCGCCGCGCCACGTCCTTGCCCCGTTCGACCACCACCGGCCTCACCCCCAGCTCGATGCAGCGCAGCGCCGCAAAGAGGCCCGCCGGCCCGCTCCCCACGATCACGACCCGTGGCGCGCGCTCCGGAAGCGCCGGACACTCGTAGCGCAGCTCCGGCTCCGGCGGAAGGGCGGCGTCGACCCCCACCCACAGGCGCAAGCGGAAGCGCACCGGGGGCCGGCGGGCATCAATCGATCTCCGCCGCAAGCGCGTCTCGGCGATGCGGCCGGGAGCGATTCCAAGGGCGCGGGCCGCCGCCTTCCGCCACGCCAGCCGGTTGTCGACCTCCCCGACCGGCAGCGTGACCTCCACCTCGACCTCGGACTCCATCGCTCAACGCACCTTCTGTTTCCGCCCCGCGGCGTCGACGTTCACGAAGGTCACGCAGGTCGAGAAAATGGGCCGGCCGCCTTCGGAACGCCCATGCCTGACGTTCACCTCGTAGGTCACCGAGGTCGTTCCTTCACGCACCCGCCGGGAGCTGATCGCAAGGATCGTCCCCTCGCGCACGCTGTGGTGAAACTCGACGCGGTCCATCGCCACCGTCACGAAATGACAGTGTGGATAGTCAAGGCTGGCCGCGATCCAGCTCGCCTCATCGATCCATGCCAGCAACCGGCCCCCGAACAGGAACCCGTCCTGGTTCATGTGCTCCGGCAGGACCAGCCGGTGGGTTTCCCGCGCCCTGCTCCCATCGCCGTCCCCGGAAGTCCCTCGCAGCTCCCCAGACATCATTTCTCAAACAGCCCCCGGCCCCTGCAAGCTTCTCACCGGGGGCGAATCAGGATGCGCTTCAACCGGTCGCTGCCCTTCGGCGAGACGGTCTCGATCTCCTCGTCGTCAAGCAAGGCGTTGTGGACGATACGACGATGGTAGGAATTCAGGGGGCGCATGCGGACCGGCTTGCCGCTGGCCTTGGCCTCGGCGGCGAGTTCGCGGGCCTTCTCGGCGAGCCGCTCCTCCTGCCGCACCCGAAAATGGTCGCAGTCAATCCTCACCCGCGGCGCATCCTCCATCTTCTTCTGGAGGATGCGGTTGACGATATACTGGAGATCATCGAGACGGTCGCC
>CAYPUM010000101.1:0-9728 GCA_964413545.1 uncultured Roseibacillus sp.
GAAGGTCACCGTCCTCGGCCGCACCTACCAGCTCGACAAGCCGTTCTTCGTCCTCGCCACCCAGAACCCCATCGAGCAGGAAGGGACTTATCCGCTTCCCGAGGCCCAGCTCGACCGCTTCATGTTCCTCATCGAGGTCGACTACCCCTCCCGGGCCGAGGAAGGCCGCATCGCCCGCGAGACCACCGGCCTCGAACGCGAGACCCTCAACGCCCTCCTGACCGGCGAGCAGGTCCTTGAATACCAGCGCCTCGTGCGCCGCATGCCCGTCCCCGACCACATCTACGATTACGCCGTCGACATCGTCCGCAAGACCCGCCCTGATTCCTCCGAAGCCCCCGCGTGGATCAAGGAGTATGTCGGCTGGGGGGCCGGACCGCGCGCCGTCCAATACCTCGTCCTCGGCGCCAAGGGACGAGCCACCCTGCGCGGCGCCTACATGGCCTCCCTCGAGGACATCGAGGCCGTCGCCGTGCCCGTCCTCCACCACCGCGTCATCACCAACTTCGCCGCCGAGTCCCAGGGGATGACCGCCAAGAAGGTCGTCCAGCGCCTCGTCGAGGAAATGCGCGAGAGCTGACTCGCCGGCCCGCCCCCCCGGTATGAAATACGAGTTCCTTGACTCCGAAGTCCTGACCAGACTCGGGGCCCTCCCTGTCGACTCCCGCCTCCCGATGGCCGGCAACGTCGTCGGACGCCACCGCTCGCCTCACCGCGGATCGTCCGTCGAGTTCGCCGAATACCGCAAATACGTCGCCGGCGACGACACCCGGAGGCTCGACTGGAAAGCCTACGCCCGCACCGACCGCCACTACATCAAGGAATTCGAGGCCGACACGAACCTCCGCGCCTACTTCGTGGTCGATTGCAGCGGGTCCATGGGATACGCCTCCGCCGAGCATCCCACCAAGCTCGACTACGCCCGCCGCCTCGCCGCCAGCCTCGCATACCTCCTCGTGAACCAGGGCGACGCCGCCGGCCTGTCGTGTTGTGCCGGCACCCTCTACCTTGAAATGCCCCCCAGCCGGCGCCCGGCCCAGTTGCAGCACTTCTTCGACACCCTCACCGAGACCGAAGCAAGGGGTGAAACCGGCCTCGTCGCCGCCCTCCACACGATTGCCGAAAAGATCGGCCAGCGCGGCCTCGTCGTCATCCTCTCCGATCTCTTCTGCGATGCGCTCTCGCTCGGCGACGCCCTCCAGCACCTCCGATACCGCAAACATGATATCGCCGTCTTCCATCTCCTCGACCGCCAGGAGATCGCCTTCGACTTCAACCGCCCCTACCGCTTCATCGATCTCGAAGACGACACCTCCCTCGTGGCCGAACCAAACCTCATCAAGGAGGAATACGACCACGCCATGCGGGAGTTCCTCGAAACCGTCGAGGCCGACTGCAACGACGTCCACGCCGACTACTACCGTGTGATCACCGATCAGGACTACGAAGAGGTCCTGCGTGAATTCCTCACCGCCCGCCTCCCGAAAAAAGGGCGCCGATAACCGCATCCCCAAAAACCGACCACCGACAACCGACCACCGATCCCCCATCCTGACTTTCCCCCTTGAACTTCGTCCAACCACTCCTGCTTTGGGGACTCCTCGGAGTCTCCATCCCGATCATCATTCACCTCCTGAATCGTCGCCGTTTCCGGACCGTGAAATGGGGCGCCATGCAGTTCCTGCTCAAGGCCACCCGTGAGTCCCGCGGCCAGAAGCGGCTCAAGCACATCCTGATCCTCCTGATGCGGGCCCTCGCCATCGCGGCTCTCGTCTTCGCCGTCTCGCGTCCCCGCGTGGGCGGCTTTCTCGGGTGGGGCGGAGGCCGCGTCGACACGATCATCCTCGTCCTCGACCGCTCCGCGAGCATGGAGCGCACCGAACCCGGCGCCCGGCAGAGCAAGCGCGAAAGCGTCCTCGAACGGGTCGCCCGCGCCATGGACGACATCGGCGAGGCCCGCCTCGTCCTCATCGACAGCGCCACCGGCAGCGCCCATGAGGTTCCCTCCCCCGAGGTGCTCCCCGGACTCTCCCTCACCGCGCCCACCGACGCCTCCGCCGACGTCCCCGGGATGTTGGCCGCCGCCCTCGATTACCTCCGGCAAGCCAAGCCCGCGCGCTCCGAAATCTGGATCGCCTCCGACCTCCAGCGTCATGATTGGGCGCCCGCCGACAGCCGCTGGGATGCCTTCCGCGCCAGCCTTGAAGAACTCGGACTCGATACAAGGCTCCGCGTCCTCGCCCTCAACGACCGCCCCGGCAACGATTTCGCCATCCGCGTCCACTCGGCCCGCCGCGACAATGCCGACCTCGTCCTCGACCTTGAAATCACCCGCGAAAACGACGAGGGCCCGGTCGAAAAACCCGTCACCATCAGCCACCTCGGGGCCCGCTCCGCCGGCCTCGTCGAACTCGCCGGCCAATCACTCCGTTTCCGGAAACGCCTCCCGCTCGAAGGCCGCCAAGCCGGCGGCCATGGTTGGGTCTCGCTTCCCGACCTCTCCAACCAACGCAACAACGTCGCCTACTACGCCTACGGTCCCGAAACGGCCGTCTACGCGTACCTCGTCGCAGACCCCTCCACGTCCCCTGAATCCCTCGCCTCCATCGAGAAGGCCGTCGCCCCCGGCGCCGCCAAACAGGAACTCACCACCCTCGACCCCCAGCGCGCACACCTCATCGACTTTGATCTCGCCTCTCTGGTCGTCTGGAAGGCCCCCATTCCCTCCCCCGGCCCGGTCGCTTCCCAGCTCCTCGCCTTCGTCCGCTCCGGCGGCGTTTGCGTCTTCCTTCCTCCCGAGGCGGACGGTGCCGCCACCTTCGGCGGCATCGGTTGGGACTCCGTCGAACAAGCGGAAGAGGGCCGCTACTTCATCGTCAAGGAATGGTCGCGCGCCGACGGCCCGCTCCGCGACGCGGCCGACGGAACCTCCCTCCCCGTCCAACGGCTCCGCGCCATCCTGCGGCGGCCGATCAACGGCGACCCCGCCGTCCTCGCCCGCTGGGACGACGGAACACCCTTCCTCGCCCGCCGGATCATCGACCGCGGCACCATCCTCTTCCTTGCCACCCTGCCGGATTACGCGTGGTCGAACCTCGAACAGACCGCCCTCCACCTCGTCGTCCTGCAGCGCGCCTTCGAGGCCGGCAGCCGCCGCCTCGGCGCGGGCTTCTTCGGCGTGGCGGGCGAACCAAGCGCCCTCCCCCGCGGCAACGAGGTCCTCACCCGCCTCGACACCTACGAAACCGCCCCCGCCGCCAACCCCGGCTACCTCGCCGGCGCCTATCGCTTCGGCGACCGCACCGTCGCCGTGAACCGCCCTCCCGACGAGGACAGCCTCGAGTTCCTCGCCCCCTCCGACCTGCAGGTCGTCCTCGAGGGAACCGGCTACACCCTCCTTGAAGAAGCGGGCGCCTCGACCGATTCCTTCTGGCGCGAAATCTGGCGCACCTTCCTCATGGCGATGCTCGTCTTCCTCATCGTGGAGGCCGTCCTCTGCCTGCAGCGCCGCCGTCCCGCCCCCGTCTCCGAGCCCGCCGCCCAACCCGCCACTTGAAGTGAGTTTCAATATCGGACAGATTCACTTCTCCGCCAGTCTCCCGGTGTTTCTCTTCGGGGCGGCGGCCCTCCTGGTGGTGGCGGTGCTTTGCGTGGCCGCCGTCCGCCGCAGCGTCCGCCCGAGGCACACCGGCGTCCTTGAAACCCTGCGCTTCCTTGCCGCCATGGTGGCGGTGCTCCTCCTCTGGCAACCCGAGTGGAGAACCACCGTCGATCCCGCCCGGCGCCCCGAGATCGTCATCCTCTGGGACGCCTCCGAATCCATGCAGTCCGCCGACGCCGAAGTGCCCGAAAGCCTCGGCGCCCCCGGCGAGATCGTCACCCGCCGCGATCTCGTCGATCGCATCATCGATACAAGGTTCTGGGCGCCCCTCGAAGCCTCGGACCGCCATCGCGTCAGCGTGGTCCCGTTCTCCCCGGTCCCCGAAACTGACGACCCCGCCGCCCTCGCCGTCGCAGGCACCGACATCAACGCCGCCCTCGACGACCTCCTCGAAAACCGCCCCGACCTGCGGGCCGTCGTCCTCCTCAGCGACGGCGACTGGAATACCGGCGAACGCCCCGTGGCCGCCGCCCAGAAGATGCGCCTCAGGGACATCCCCATCTTCGCCCTCCCCGCCGGCAGCCCCACCCGCCTCCCGGACCTCGACCTCAAGAACGTCTCCGCCCCCACCTACGGCATCGTCGGGGAAAACGTCCAGATCCCCTTCACCATCGTCTCCTCGCTCGACCGCGACGTGCGCACCGTGGCCCGCCTGAGGGACGAATCCGGCAGGGAGCGCACCAAGGACATCACCATCCCCGCCCAGTCGCCATACTACGACGCCATCCTCTGGCGGCTCGAAGACGAGGGCAGCACCACCCTCGACCTCTCGATCCCCTTCGCCGAGGGAGAACGCGTCGACAAGAACAACTCCCGCCGCTTCACCATCGCCGGACGGCCCGAGTCGATTCGCGTCCTTGTCATCGAAACGCTCCCCCGTTGGGAATACCGCTACATCCGCAACGCCCTCTCGCGCGACCCCGGCGTGGATGTCGATTGCCTCCTCTTCCATCCCCAACTCGGGGCCGGCGACGGCCCCGACTACATCCAGTCCTTCCCCGAAAAACTCGAAGACCTCCAGAAATACGACGTCGTGTTCCTCGGCGACGTCGGCGTCGGACCGGACCAACTGACCTCCAAACAGGCCGCACTCCTCAAAGGCCTCGTCGAAAATCAAGCCTCCGGAATCGTCTTCATCCCCGGCCCCATGGGCAACCAGTTCTCCCTCCTCGATACGGAACTCGGCGCCCTCATCCCGGTCGCCCTCGACGAGAACAAAACCTCCGGCCACACCGGCTCCACCGCCTCCCCCCTCGAACTCACCAGCGAGGGCCGCGGATCCCTCCTCACCATGCTCGGCGACACCGAGGAGGAAAACCCGATCATCTGGCGCAGCCTCCCGGGATTCTACTGGCACGCCCCCGTCGAGCGCGCCAAGAGCGGAACCGAAGTCCTCGCCGTCCATGCCAACCGCCGCCACCCGAAATACGGCCAGCGCATCCCCCTCCTCGTCACCAGCCGCGCCGGAAACGGCAAGGTCCTCTTCATGGGCATCGACTCCGCATGGCGCTGGCGAAGGGGCGTCGAGGACCTCTACCACTACCGCTTCTGGGGACAGGTCGCCCGTTGGATGTCCTACCAGCGCAACATGGCCGCCGGCCAACGCATCCGCCTCTACTTCACCCCCGAACGCCCCTCCCCGGGCGATGTCGTCACCCTCAATGCCAACGCCTTCGAGGAAAGCGGCGCCCCCCTCGAAGACGGCGCCGTCCTCGTCGACCTCACCGCCCCCGACGGCGTCGTGAAACGATTCGAACTCGCCCCCTCCGACGCCGCCTGGGGATCATTCGCCGGCCGCTTCCGCATCACCATGCCCGGCCCATGGAAACTCCGCGCCACCACCTCCGGCAGCGCCCGGGGCGCCGTCCAAGCCACCCTCCTCGCACAAGGCGTCAAGCTCGAAAAGACCGGCCACCCCGCCAGACCCGACGTCCTCGCCGAACTCGCCGGCATCTCCCGCGGCCAGATCCTCTCCCCCGGCCGCCTCGGCGTGCTCACCGAGCAGATCCTCACCCTCCCCAAAGCCCGCCCCCAGGTCGTCCCCATCCGCCTCTGGTCCCAATGGATCGTCGCCGCCTCCCTCGTCGCCCTTCTCTCCGTCTTCTGGATCGGACGCAAACTCAACGGCACGTTCTGACAGGATTGACGAGGAGTTGCGAGCAGGATGGTCCGGAACACATCCTGGCAGGGTCTCGCCGGTTGGGGCGGGTTAAAATCGGCAGGCGGCGATGAAGCGCTCGCAATCGCGGCAGGTCTCGCCACTCAGGCGCGAAAACAGGGTCAGTCACACTCTTCTGACATCTGGCGCGAGGCCGGTCCCGCCTGACGGCCTTCTGCGCGGCACCCGCGTCCGTCCCAATCTCCTGACATCCGGATCGGGGCCGGTCCCTCCTGACGGCGCTCGACGGGTTCGAGTTCCCGGCTCAGACCATCCGGCGGTCATGCGGCGAGGCGAGGTCCGCCTTGCGCTTGTCAGGCTGGAAGAGCGGCTCGCAACGGGAAGCGAGTTGCTTGAGCTCCTGCGTTTCCGCTTTGCTCACCGGCTGGAGGTCGCGCACCCCTTCGAGAGTCATGTCGAAGACCGAGAACCAACTGGCGGGCAACCCGGTGACCACCCCCGGCTGCGACAACACCCAGCGCATCGCCCGCCGCATCTCGTTCACCTCCTCGATCGGGCGATACCACCACGGGATCGTCTTCTCGACACCTTTCGGCCATCGCCCGCGCGAATTCGGCTTGATCGCGATGACGGCGACCCCCTTCTCCCTTGCGCGTTCGAGGACCGCCGGACCAAAGCCGGCCTGGAACTGCTCGACGAAGTTGACCGGGAACATGCAGGTGTCGAACTCGAAGCCGTCGAGGGCGGTCAGAGCCGCCTCGGTGGTGTGGGCCGAAAACCCGATGTGCCGCACCATTCCCTTCTCCTTCGCCTTGACGATCACCTCCATCGCGCCGCCTCCGCCAAGGGCCTGCTTCACCTCGTCCACGCGCTGCAGGCAGTGCAGTTGATAGAGATCAAGGTGGTCGGTCTTCAGCCTTTTCAGCGAGCGTTCGAGTTCCCGTTGCGCGCCCTCCGCGTCATCCAGCTTCGTCTTGCACGAGAGGAAACAGCGCTCGCGCGGGATGCCTTCGAGGGCGGCCCCGAGTTTGATCTCGCATTCACCGTCCTTCCCGTAGGCGGGGGCCACGTCGAAATAGTTCACCCCCTTCTCGAACGCCTCCCGCACCTTGGCGGTGCTCTCCGCCTGGTCGTGATTCCGCAGAGCAAGACCGGGGAAGCCCACCACCGACACCGCGAACCCCGTCCGCCCCATCACCCGGCGGGGAATCGCGCCCTCCTCCTCCGCTCCCGATTCCCGGCCGGTCGCGGCAGGCAGCGCGCCGGTTCCGAACGCTCCGCCAACTCCTGCAAGAAAGATCCTTCGCTTCATGATCGTGCCACTACTCTTGCAGCTCCCCACCGATCGCGCAAGCGCTTCCCGAAGTCCGCCCAACCCGCCGCCGAAACGCCCCGACAGCCGCAGACGCACCGATCAATCCGCTTGAAAGGTTTCCGCAGTGGCGTTACCCCTTGCGGGGCAATGAAAGCGCATCCCTGCAGCCGGTGCTTCTTCAGGTCGCGTTACGACCGCAAGCCCAAGTCGCTCCTCGGGCGCCTCTGGCGGTGGCACATCGCCTTCTGCCCCGGTTGGAAGAAATACATGAAGACCCTCACCCCCGACGTGCGCGCCGAGCTGCAGGAAAAATACGCCCTCAAAAAGCACGACTGAGACCGGGAGATCCCTACCCGGCCGAAACCCGGAGCTTCCCGCCGAACACGGCGTCGTCCCCGAGCATCTCCTCGATCCGCAGAAGCTGGTTGTATTTCGCAATGCGATCCGAGCGGCTCATCGAGCCGGTCTTGATCTGCCCGGCGTTCGTGGCCACCGCGATGTCCGCGATGGTGGCGTCCTCGGTCTCGCCGGACCGGTGCGAAATCACGGAGGTGTAGGCGTTGGCGGTGGCCAGTTCCACCGCGTCGAAGGTCTCGGTCAGCGAGCCGATCTGGTTCACCTTCACAAGAATCGAGTTCGCCACGCCCAGCGAGATCCCCTTCGCCAGAAAGTCCACGTTGGTCACGAACAAGTCGTCCCCCACGAGTTGTGTCGTGTCGCCGATGGCGTCCGTCAGGACCTTCCAGCCGTCCCAGTCGTTTTCGTCGCAGCCGTCCTCGATCGAGATGATCGGATATCCCTTCATCAGCTCCTCGTAATAGGCCACCAGTTCCCCGGCGCTTCTTTCCGAACCGTCCGACTTCTTGAAAACGTATGTCCCCTTCTCCCGGTCGTAGAATTCCGACGAGGCCACGTCGAGCGCGATGCAGATGTCATCGCCCATCTTGTAGCCCGCCGCCTCGACCGCCTGCGCGATCACCGCAAGGGCGTCGCCCGCGCTGTCAAGGGCCGGGGCGAACCCCCCCTCGTCCCCCACCGCGGTCGAGAGGTTGCGGTCGTGCAGAACCTTCTTCAGGGCATGAAAGACCTCCGCCCCGTAGCGCAGCGCCTCCCGAAACGTCGGGGCCCCCACCGGCATGATCATGAACTCCTGGAAGTCGATCGGCGCGTCCGAGTGCGCCCCGCCGTTCAGGATGTTCATCATCGGCACCGGCAGAATATTCGCGTTCGGACCGCCCAGATACCGGAAGAGCGGCAGCCCCACCTGGTCCGCCGCCGCCTTCGCAATCGCCATCGACACCCCGAGGATGGCGTTCGCTCCCAGCTCGGCCTTGTTCTTCGTCCCGTCCAGCGCCAGCATCGCCGCGTCCGCCGCCGCCTGGTTGGTGGCGTCCGTCCCGAACAAGGCCGGAGCGATCTTCTGGTTGATGTTCTCGACCGCCTTCAGGACCCCCTTGCCAAGGTAGCGCTGCTTGTCCCCGTCGCGCAGTTCCCAGGCCTCGTTTTCACCGGTGCTCGCCCCGCTCGGCACCGCCGCGCGGCCCTGCGCCCCCCCTTCGAGAAGCACTTCCACTTCCACCGTCGGATTTCCCCGCGAGTCGATCACTTCCCGCCCGCGTATCTCGGTAATGATGGTATCAGACATGTTGCTTGAGTTGAGGATGATCACGGTCCGGATCGGTGGGCTTCCTCACGGACAGCCCGGATCGTCTTGACCGTGTAACTGTGGATCTCGCCGGTCTCGTAATCCCGAAACTCGACCCGGTCCCCCGGATTCCGCCCGATCAGCGCCTGACCGATCTCGGAAAGGTAGTTCACGACGTGGCGCTCGGGGTCTCCGTCCCATGCCCCCAGCACCGTGTATTCGATCGACCGCCCTCCCTCGCCCTCGAGTTGCACGGCGGTCCCGATGTTCACCGCGTCGGTGTCGACGTCCCTGAAGTCGGTCCCCTGCGCCACGCTCAATTCCCGCTCCAGCTCGATCCGCCGCCGGTTCAACACCGCCTGCTGCTGCTTGGCCGCCTTGAATTCGAAATTCTCCCGCAAGTCGCCGTAAGATCTCGCCACCGCGATGTCCTTCACGTTCTGCGGGATGCGCTTGTTCACCAGCTCTTCATATTCCGCCTTGCGCCGCTCGAGGCTCTCCCACGACACCACCAAAGTCTGCTTTTGTGACCGCTCATCGCCCCCCACCAGATCCTGTGTCTCCGGGTGGGCCTTGATCACCCGCGCCATCAGCGACTTCCGGTCCAGCTCCGGAAACGCCGGACTCTGCATCAGCTTCCGCGCGAAATTGCGCACCTCGTTCAACTCGACCCCATCAAGAAGGTCCCGCACCAAACCCCGGTCCTCGAGCAACAGGTTCTGCAAACGCAGACTGCGTCGCGGACCGCTGTCAAGGCTGTCCTGCTCGACCACCGTCAGAATCGCCGGACCCACCTCGAAACCAAACACCTCCGAAGCGGCCCGCTGACGCTCCCGGCAGATCCATGCAAGGGCGTCCGGACCCAGCGCATGCCGCGACAGCGCCTTCCGGATGTGCAGCAGGAGGGTGCCGCTGTGCCCACGCTCCTCGAACAACTTCGCGATCTCCGCCACCCCGCGCGTCCCCACACGGTCAAACACCGCGAGGA